>CAYHPV010000001.1:0-14730 GCA_964358735.1 uncultured Candidatus Peribacteria bacterium
GCATTCCACATCGCCTGGTAGTCGTGACCATCGACCTCGATAACTTCCCATCCAGCCGCGCGATAATGCCCAGCGATATTGATCGGCATGATCTCATCAAGCGACGAAGAGAGCTGAATATCATTCGCATCCACAAACAACACAAGGTTGGAAAGTCGATACTTATGCGCGAAGTTCATCATCTCATAGGCCTGACCCTCTTGCTGTTCGCCATCGCCCATCAGCAGATACACCGTCTCCGACATTTTTTTCGAGAGCTGATTTCCGAGCGCAAATGAAGAGGCCACCGAAGCGCCAATTCCCAAGGGTCCAGTCGAGTAGTGAACACCTCGAACTCGTCGATTCACATGTCCTTCAAAGACATCATCCGGCTTTCGGAAAAACCTAACCGCCCGTTCTTTATCCACCACCCCGAGCTCCCCAAGAATCGCGTAGACGGCAGGGGAGACGTGACCATTAGAAACCACCACCGGATCATTGTGCTGGCTGATCACGAAGGTGTAGAGCAAACTCAGATAATCAATCACCGACAAAGATCCGCCCGGATGCCCGGACTGGGCGCACGCCGTCATCTCGATAATCGATCGTCGGCACGCAGTACTGACCGCGCGCAAAAGCGCAAGTTGTTCGTCACTGAGCGGTTCACCAAAGTTTGGGGTAGTCATAAAAGAGATAGAAGAAGAATTACTTGAGCAGCATTTTTTTCGTATACATTTTCCCGAGCTCAACACCTGGCTGATTATACGCGTCGATATCATAAAATTCACCAAGAAACGCGATCGAACCCTCAAGGAGCATGAAGAGCGCGCCAAGAGTTTCCGCATCAATCCGATCCACCGAAAGCGTCGCTGTCGGTCGTCCATACTCAAAGAGTGCCTGCTCAGTCGCACGTTTCTCAACAGACATCAGCTCCTGGAACGTCACGCCCTTCGTCGAAGGAATAACGAGTCGTTTTTTGTACAACTCGGCAACCTCGAGAAACAGCACAAATTTATCTCGCGGACCTTCGGTATAGAGCTGTATTTGCGAGTGTTGATCGGTCACGCCAAGCGCCTTGATCGGGGTCAGCCCAATCAAAACTTTTTTGCCACCCCGCGTCTCAGACTTTCCAATACTCTCGGCGAGCAGCTGACGATACCAATCCGCCAGACTATACAGCGCAGAAGCATAGGGCATCATGACGGTCATCGTCACGTCACGTTCCTGCTCAAGAACATACTGAATCGCCGCCAGCTGAAAGGGAATATTTCGCACACATTTTTTTTCAAAAAAAACATCCCGCCCCGCCCGCGCCCCACTCAATAATTTTTTAATATCTATTCCTAGGAGCGCCGCAGGCAACAGCCCAACCGGACTCAACACCGAAAATCGTCCACCGACATTATCTGGAATCGTGAAACACGGAATTCCATCTTTCACGGCAATTTCTCGCAGCACACCCGCAGCAGCATCCGTCACAAAGACAAAATGTTTCTTGGCCATGATCTTTCCCGCCTCCCGCTCCATCTTCGCACGGAAATAATGATACTGACTCATGGTCTCCGGCGTCGTACCGGACTTCGTGGCAACGATAAAGAGGGTCTTCTTATATGAAATAACATCCTCGAGCTGGGCGATCACCGACGGATCGATATTGTCGAGGACGAAAAGCTGCGGGTGCTTTCGGGCACGCTTCGGAAGAATATTCCAGAAAGGATGCTTCAGCGCCGTAAGTAAACAGGTAATACCAAGAGCCGACCCACCAATGCCAAGCACGACAATATGATCAAATTTTCCACGGACCTTCCGAGCATATTCAAGAATCTCGGCAACGCTCCCAGTAGCATCAGGCAGATCATAGAAGCCCTGTCCACGACTACGAATGAGCTCAAGAAAGCGGGGGAGCTTAGCGCTTTCCGACTCGAATCTCGAGCGGACAGCGCCATAGTTTTTGAGCTGAAAGAGATGAGGATAACGGAGCTGAATCATAAGGGTAAAACAAAACAGGAAATTAACGCGACTTCGACCAGTCCTCCATAAACTTCTTTAATCCTATATCCGTAAGCGGGTGCTTCGCCAGTTTCTCAAACACTGAAAAAGGCATCGTGCAGATATCAGCACCAAGTTTCGCGGCGTCCGTGACATGTCTCGGATGACGCACACTCGCCACGAGAACCTCGGTATCAAAGCCATACACATCATAAATCTGCATAATTTCTTCGATCAATTGCATGCCATCTTCGCCACTATCATCGAGTCGTCCGATAAAAGGACTGACAAACGCCGCACCAGCTTTGGCAGCGAGTAACGCCTGATTTGCAGAAAAGACGAGCGTGATATTCACTCGAATGCCCTCATCAGAGAGCGTCCGACAGGCCCGGAGCCCCTCAAGCGTCATAGGAAGCTTCACGTAGACGTTTGAAGCCCAGCCAGCGTACACACGGCCTTCATTGAGCATGCCGGTGTAATCTTGTGCCAGAACCTCGGCACTGACCGCGCCCGGCGTCATCTCACATATCTTCCGGATAATCGTCTCAAAAGAGCCCCCCTCCTTGCTCACAAGGCTGGGATTCGTCGTCACGCCATCCAGAATGCCCCACGAAGCAACTCGCGAGATTTCCTCCAGATTGGCAGTGTCGAGAAAGAACCTCATGGCAAAACTATACAACAAAAAAAGTCCCGCCGCTATGCCGGATTCAGCAGAGAGTCCCGGGAGGGACGAGACTTTCTCAAAATTTTCTAAAAATACCAAAGCTGAACCAGCTTTACTTAACCGTAGTCATTTTCGCAAGACGCGATTTCTTACGAGCTGCATTATTCTTATGAATAATATTCTTCTTCATGGCAGTATCGATCACAGAAAAGGCTTCTGGAAGAAGCTTTTCCGCCTCTGCCATTTCCCCAGCTTTAGCCAGCTTTACGAGATTCTTCATAACCTTCTTAAGCTCATCTCGCACCTTATAATTGCGTGCCTGTGCTTTGATCGACTGGCGCATGGACTTCTTGGAAGCTGACAAATTTGGCATAAGAATCGTGTTTCAAAAATAAAGCAGAGCAAATATAGACACCGAAACGACCAATGTCAAATAATTTGATAGATAAGAGAAACAGGCGTAACTTTTCATCTCATTGAGCGGTACCTGATAGGGCAAGAAAAAAAAGTCCAATAAAATATTTGACAAGAACACGAAACTTAGTATAGAATCACCACCTTACCTAATTATTTACCTATTTTAATCTCATCCCCTATGCAAAACTCATTCTTCAAAAAGATGATCACCGCGATCATCGCATCGATGACAGGTCTCTCTCTCCTCGTCGTTCAGCCACTCACTGCCATCGCGGCAACAGAGGAAGACTCATGGTACGCTTGGGCAACAAGTCAAAACCAGACATCATCTGGCAGCTTGTCAGTGAATAATCTTTCAGTATCAAAGATATACTTTGATCCTGCACAGGGCGGGACCGCGGTAAATTTCACCGTGAATGGAATGGCATCAAGTCTTTCTGTCGTAGCAAAAGACAGCAAGGGAAATGTAAAAACGAATATTGCAAACGCCAGTAATGTGACCGGTTCACAGTCTTTTGCATGGAGCGGATCAGGATTGCCCGTTGGTTTTTATACGATTGAAGTCACGGTATCGAGTTCCAATGGCTTAACAGATATGAAGTCAGTAAAGGTTGTGATTGTTCCAGCAGCAACATCAACACCGGGTATTGCAAACAGGAAGGCAGTACCAACAACAATCAGCGCAAATCAAAATACCGTTGTTTCATTTGACCTCAAAGCACCAGCACTCGCACGAATCGTCATAGATCCAGTTGGTTCAAGCACATCGGTCACATCCATCGTACGCGTGGCGGAAATTCTTGCTAATCCTGGTACGAATACCTGGGCATGGGATGGAAAGAACGAGAGTGGATCTCCCGTCGCTGCTGGAGATTATTTCATCACGATTTCCGTATTCAATACATTCAACAACGAGTTTGACACAGGGATAAAAGTAACAGTTACCGGATCAGGTACCACTCCTCAGCCAAGTTCATTCCTCACATCTTTCAATTTCGCACCGACATCATACGTCGTCAACAGCGCTCCCGTCGTATCACTCACACTGTCCCAGAACGCATCAGTAACCTTCAGCGTCAACGATACATCTGGAAATCAGAAGTTCAGCTACCAGGCATCACTCACCGCTGGTACCTCGACGATTCCATGGAACGGAAAAGACACAGCAGGAAATTTCCTTCCAGCAGGAAACTATAACTACGTCCTCGTAGCGATCAATCAGTCAAACGGTGCGGTAGAAAATAGAACCGGTACCTTTACCGTGACGGCTGCTACAGCAGGAACATCAACCGTACTTTTCACCTCAGTAACGTTCGCTCCATCAGTCTTCAATCCAACCGCTGGAAATGGAACGGTGTCCTTCACACTTGGATCGACAACAACTGTCACCTTCACGGTACGCGATCAGCTCAATAACGTCGTCTACGTCGAGACAAAAACTTTTGCATCAGGCTTACAGTCATTTGTCTGGAACGGAAAGAAGACGAGCGGCGAATCACTTCAGCCGGGTAGCTACTCATATACACTTACGGCCCTCAATCCAGCCACCGGACTCACGGAGAATAGCTATGGTACCTTCACGATTTCAACAGAATCAGTCGTGACATCACCATGTACCGGTACCGGATGTTCAGTTATCATCTTGAATCCATCACTCACGCCAAGTGGAACCTACAACCCACTCAGCTCACCGCTCAATATCAACTACTTCATCCTTGGTCAGGCCAACGTAACGGTGACGATCTTCCAGGATCAGTACACCGTCAAACAGCTCAAGATCTCGACACTCGAGTCAAACGCCAATACTGCTGTTTGGGACGGACGAAACATGCTTCAGAGCACCGGCTACGTCAACGACGGAACCTACCGTTACCGAATCGTCGCCTCATACAACAACACGATCGATATGAAAGAAGGTCTCTTCAATGTCAGCACCACGGGCAGCGTCACCTCAGCAGGAAACTGCGCAGGATATAAGGACGTCAAGACCACATCCGTCTATTGCAACGCCGTCGCAGAAATGAAGAAGCTCGGCATCTTCACTGGCTACGCCGACGGAACCTTCCGACCGACCACCCTCATCAACCGTGCAGAAACCGTCAAGGTCATGATGACCGCCCTCAAGTACAACGTGCCACTCACGGGTTGGTACTGGAACAGCGCAGGATTCAAGGACGTCTACTCAGGTGCTTGGTATACACCATACCTCGCAGCTGCTCGTCTCTACGGCGTGATCCACGGCTACCCAGATAAGTCATTCAAACCGGAGAAGACCGTCAACCGCGCAGAAATGTCCAAGATCTTCCTCGAGGCTTCAAGCATTGCTCAGCAGAACGTTCCATGTGTGGATCAGCCATACAAGGACAAGACCAAGGCAACATGGTTTGCCAAGTACGCATGCATCACGAAGTACTTCTCACTCGTCGATGACGTCAATGGCAAGTTCGAAGGAGCCAAGGAAATGAATCGTGGTGACGTCGCCGTCATGATCTACCGGGCTCAACAGCAGAGTCTCCTGAAGACCCTTCCTCCTAAACCACAGATCAACTTCTCACTCCTCCAACAGAACCAGTTCCCATTCAAGAGCTTTTAATTCCCGCCCCCGCATTTCCCCACACAACATAATAAAGAGGAGAGCAGCAATGTTCTCCTCTTTCTCTTTTATATCGTCAAGAAAAATGTTAAAGTGAAATTACTCATTCATCTTACTTATTTCAACACTATGAAACTCAAAAGCCTTCTTATCGGACTTCTCACGGGTGCTGGTCTTGGCATTTTATTTGCTCCAAAAAAAGGAAAAGAACTTCGAAGCAACATTATCAAGGAGCGGAAAGATGGCGGAACCGGACTCGAAGAGATTACGAGTGCGATGAAAGAATCCGCAACCGAGGCAGCTCACTACTCAAAAAAACTCTGGGATAAAGCAGAGAAATTTATTGAAGAAAAGATGGAGGAGGAGAAGCCAAGACGGAAATAATATTTCGATACACCACAAAAAATATATCACGAAGCGCGTATCTTTTTCATCATATCTACCTTTTTCTGGATAAGAGCCTTGGTTCCAATATCTTTGCGATAAAAGACAGGCCCACGGACAAGAGATGCCGCACTTTCAGCAAGCCTCTCCGCCTCCGCAATCGAGTCCCCAATACCAACAAGTGCAATGGCGCGTGACCCGCACAAGACAAGATCGTCATCTTTGTTGTCGACCGAGGCATAGTACATCCGCACCCCAGCAGGAATCTGAGGAGGTAACTTCAAGATTTCTCCTTTTACCGGCGAGCCAGGATACCCATTGGGCACAATATATTTGCAGACCGTGGCCTTTTGTTCAAAAGAAACAGATACTTGATCAAGCGATCGGTCAATAATAGCCTCACAGATTTCAATAAAATCACTCTGTAAAAGTGGCAGAACATTCATCGCCTCCGGGTCACCAAAACGGGCATTGTATTCGATGAGTCGTACCCCATCTTTGACCGCGATAAATCCACCATACATAATACCTTTAAAAAATTCTCCCTGCTCTTTTTGCAACGCATCTTGAACCATCTGTGTGATCATACGGGCCTGATCCACATCCTCTACTTTAAGAAACGGCAGGAGGTGATCAGCATCCGAGTACGTCCCCATGCCGCCAGTATTTGGCCCGGTGTCGCCCTCATGGGCGCGTTTGTGATCCTGCACACATGGCATCTCCACCGTATGGATGCCGTCGGCAAAACTCATCAATGAAAATTCCTGACCAATAAATTTTTCCTCCAAAACAACGCGTCCAAATCGCTCAATAGACTGCTGGGCAAAATCCATGCCTTGAGCGAGAGAATCAAAGTGCTCTCCCTGAACAATCACCCCCTTGCCACCCATGAGGCCATCGGCTTTGATTACCAGCTCCAGACCGAGCGAAGCGAGGTGCTCCCCGTATTTCTTCGCCTTTTGTATATCCTCAAAAACCCCAAATTTCGGATTTCCAGGAATGCCATATTTTTCCAATAGATTTCTGGTAAACGACTTCGATGACTCAAGCTGGGCACTCTTACGAAAAGGCGCAACCGACTCAACTCCCACTTTGAGAAGCTCATCAGCCAGCCCGGCACCAATCGGATCATCCGGTCCAATAATCGCAAAATCTGGTCGCACGGTCTCTGCATAGGCACACACCGCCGCAGCATCCATAATATCGCCAACCTCATATCCTTCGGCAAGATGCATGATCCCGGGGTTCCTCGTCTTCGCAAAAACATACAAGTGAACAAGCTGCGGACTGCGCTTGATCGTCTCAGCGAGAACATGTTCACGAGCGCCGGCGCCAATGAGCAAAACTCGTTTCATGAAAAAAGAAATTAAATAAGCGTGAGCTGATCGTCAGAAACAGAATCGGTAGACTCGGCAGCTCCCGGTCTCTCGGCAGCCGAACGAATGGCATCCATCTCATCCAGACGCTTCATCGTAATGTCCTTGGTCGGATATTTCCCATCCATGCACGCCGCACAGAACTTGGTAATTTTTTTATTTCCCTCATGGGCCGCCCAGATGAGATCTTCAATTTCCTGATAGAAGAGTCGATCAGCGCCAATCTCTTTGCAGATTTCAGAAATATCAAGCTTGTTGGCGATGAAGTCACGCTTGCTCGGCATATCCACACCATAGACGCACGGGTTACGAAGTGGGGGAGCCGATGAGGCAAAATAGACATTCTTGGCGCCAGCCTCACGGACAATCTGGATAATTTTCTTACAGGTATTCCCACGAACAATCGAGTCATCCACGAGCAAAATATTTTTTCCACGAATCTCGAGATCGATCGGCATGAGTTTATACTTGATACTTTTTTTGCGAATGGCCTGACCAGGCATGATGAAGGTGCGCCCAATATATCGATTTTTAATCAGTCCCTCTCGAAACTTCACGCCGAGTTCCTCGGCAACAGCAAGCGCGGAGGAGCGTGCCGTATCCGGAACCGGCATCACCACATCAATAGGAAACTTTTCGCGCTTCCAGATTTTTTTAATTTTTTTCCCAAGGGCGCTTCCCATGCGAAGGCGAGTTTTGTAGACACTGATTTTATCAATGACGGAGTCCGGCCGTGCCAGATACACAAACTCAAAAATACATGGCGCCCAATCAGTTTCCACACACTGTTTTCGATGAACCTTTCGATTGGTATCAATATAGACCACCTCACCTGGCTGCACATCGCTGAGAATTTTGAAACCCATACCCGCGAGCGCCACGCTCTCCGAAGAAAAAACATACTCTTTCAAAAATGACTCACCCTGACGCTCGCCAAAAACAAGGGGGCGAATACCATTCGGATCTCGGAAAGCGATGAGTCCGTGATCGGCGATCATCATGATGCACGAGTAACTGCCCTTGAGTCGCTTAAAAACTTTTTGCATGGCGGCGAAGAGATCCTTTGGCTCGAGCTTAAGCTTATTGAGTTTGAGAATTTCATTGGCCACGACATTGATCAAAACCTCAGAGTCAGAAGAAGTATTCAGGTAGCGAATATTATCTTTGATGATTTCATTTTTGAGCTGCTCATAGTTGGTGAGATTTCCATTGTGAATGAGGGCAATCCCAAAAGGTGAGTTAACAAAAAACGGCTGAGCTTCAGCCGCATCATAACTCCCCGCCGTCGGATACCGGACATGTCCAATACCAATCTGACCCTTGAGTCGAAGCATGTTCTTGGTGTGAAACACATCGCGCACGAGGCCATTTCCCTTTTTTAAATTAAAATGACCATCGAAGGTCATGATTCCGGCTGAGTCCTGTCCGCGGTGCTGAAGTGTGGTGAGGCCATCATAAATCTCTTGCGCAACGTCGGTATTTCCCATGATGCCAAGAATTCCACACATAGATTGAAACGATTAAAAAACGAGCCAACCAAACAGTACCTGGAGTCTACAGAATCCTAGGACCAGGCGCAAGGGGATCACTCGAGATTTGCCTGGCTTTTGGTAGCTTTGACGATATTGGCCATCAGGCAGGCCACGGTCATCTGACCCACACCACCGGGAACGGGCGTAATATACGATGCTTTTTTCGAAATTGCCTCAAAATCGGTATCGCCATAGAGCTTTCCATCTGGGTCCCGATTGATACCGATGTCCACGACCACGACTCCGTCCTTCACCATATCGGCCGTAATCAAATTTCGCTTACCAACCGCCACACAAAGAATCTCCGCACGCCGCGTATGTGCCGCCAGATCTTTCGTAAGAATATGGCACACCGTCACCGTCGCTCCACGATTGAGCATCATAATCGCAAGAGGCTTGCCGACGACATTACTCGCCCCAACCATCACTACCTCTTTACCCTCCACCGAAATATCATAGGCCTCAAGCAGTTCAATGACTCCCTGCGCGGTACATGGCGTGAGTCGCTCAAACTCAACCCCAAGCGTCATCTTCCCGACGTTATACGCCGTAAATCCATCCACATCTTTTTTTGGATCAATCGCGCGCATCACCAAGGGAGTGCTTACCTGAGCCGGAAGAGGGAGCTGCACGAGAATTCCATGGACCAAAGAGTCAGCATTCAAATCATGAATCTTCGCGACGAGCTCCTGAGTGGTAATTGAAGAATCTAACTTCAAGTGAATCGACTCAATGCCAGCCTCCTTGCAGCGCTTCACTTTCTGACCGATGTAGACGACCGATGCCGGATCCTCGCCAACCTGCACCACGACGAGTTTCGGTTCAATTCCACGCGCCTTCAGCGCCTCGACATCACTCGCAACGTGCGTGATGACCTGTCCGGCAACTTTTTTTCCATCGAGCAAAATCATGATTGTTGTATACTGGGAGTGTAAGCCCCTAGAGCATAACAAATTTTCCGATGATGTGGAACCTCTTTTCCTTCGAAACGTCCGACGGCCTTGAGCTTTACGGAGGCCTTGTTAAAGCCAAAAAACCGACAAAGTCAGTCGTGGTTCATATCCACGGGATGACGGATCAGTTCTTTGAAGGTCGACTGGTCGAGGCGGTAGCAGCCGCGTCACTCACCTCCGGACACGACTTTTTCGCCTTCAATAACAGAGGAGCCGGAGTGGTCTAGCTCAATAAAAAACGCTTTCTGGGGACATCACTGGAAAAATTTGAAGACAGTAAAAAAGATATCCTCGCCGCACTGAGCACCTTAAAAAAACGGGGGTATAAAAAATTCATCCTCTCCGGCCACTCAACCGGCTGCCAGAAGATTACCTACTACGTCGGACTCGTAAAAAAAATTCCGATCACCGCGCTCATGCTACTCTCACCAGCGGATGATCTCAATTTTCACAAAATAATACTCGGAAAAGATTTCTCAAAACGTTTGAAAGAAGCCGAAAAACTCGCAAAGAAAAATCAGGGCGATACCATTCTCGGAAAAGAGTTCAAGACGGCCATGTTTTCTGCGCAGAGATTTTATCATCTTTTAAAAGAAAACTCCGTGGAAGGAAATATCTTCAACTACGCAAAACCAATCCAATCACTCAAAAAAATCAGCCAGCCCGTCCTCGCAGTATTTGGAGAAGAAGAGCAGTACGCAGCGATCAAGCCAGAAGAAATGCTCGAAAAATTACGACAGGCATTCATCCATAAAAAATCAAAAACCGGACTCATCGAAAAAGCTGATCACAGTTTTCACGGAAGAGAAAAAGCACTTCAAGCGTTATGTAAAAAATTTCTGACTTCTTTGTAAATTTTTTCCGCCGTGTCTTCTTTCACCGGCTCAATCTGGATACGAGTCCAGCGATATGCCTCAGCAAGACGCGCAAAAACAGCCCGCGCCTGTTCAACCAGTTCATCATTCGCCTCATGGATGTGCCCCTCTTCCTTTGCCTTCATGGTGCGACTTCCTTCCAGCAAGAGAGAAAAATCCGCCGGAAGCAAATACTGATTCAAGCTCTCAAGCCAGGCCTGATCGGCCCCCTTGGTCACGCCCCACCCAATACCGGTACCGATGTAATCTTCCGCAATCACAATTTTCCCATGAGAAAGCCACCCGCGCAGTCGCGACTCAAACTGATAGCGGTTGAGCGTGAACCACATCTGTAGCTCCTCTTCACTCATCTGCTGTCCCGTGTGACCGCTCTCACGAAGAACACGATTGAGGAAGGTACCCGTAGGCTCGATATCGTAAATAGGATACTTCACATACACGGCATCAAACCCCTCATCCTGAAGTCTTTTTACGAGGAGATGGGCATGCGTCGACTTGCCAATGTTGTTGATACCGTAGATGGTAATGAGTTTTCCCTGCATAAAAAATATGTTAAGTCTCACCGTGATATCCACCCGTACTCCCAAATCCTCCTCGGCTTTCTCGCTTCATCTCGGCAACCTCCTCAAACTCAAATTTGTCGATTCGCACAAACACCCCCTGTGCAATTTTTTCACCACGAGCAATACTCACCGGTTCATCACGAAAATTATACACCTGAATTTTTATCTCATCATCGGGCCCACAGTAGTCATGATCGATAATGCCGATACCATGGGGGGTCAGTAAGCCCTTTTTCCTAGGTGCGGAACTTCGCGCCGCCACAACCAGCATATATCCCACCGGCACCTCAATAATCACATTCCCCGGTATCAGCCCGAGCGACTTCGCCTCAATTGCCATGCTCTCCCTCGCCACAAAATCAAACCCCACCGCCCCCGCCGACTCATACATCGGAAGTGGCAGCTCAGGATCAATGCGTTTGAGAAAAACTTTCTTTTTTTCCATACATCAAGCAAAAGAGTACTGCACCAGACTATCAATCAGCCACAAAGAATGCAACGCCTATAAAATATTTCTAACAAAATCTTAAAAGATTCTTAACATATAAATGGCTAAAGTAAGCCATAAATAATTGATATACATCAAATTTCATGATAGCATTCCAGAATGCAGTACTACCAAACAAGGGCAGAAAAAATCAGCGGAACAAGCTACAAAGAGGTATACAAAAAAGCCCTCGGAATATATAAGCAGATTCGCAGGAAGACAAAGCGTCGTTCGTATATTCGATCAGCATATTTCGAAAAGAACAAAATCTTTCTTGCACTTTTCTGGCAACATTTAGAAGATCATTTTAATCAAAATGACAAAGTGCGAAGACTAAAATTTTTTGCATGTGGACTTGAACTTATTCAAAACTCAAGATATGAGCCAACCTCAAAGGAGAATCCAAACAAGCCATCAGAAATATTGCACCGATTCATTGGCATAACGAGGAATAAAGAAATATTTAAAGTTCAAATCAAGGAAGATAAACGCAGTGGAGAAAAATTCCTCATCTCAATTTTCCCACTATAAAAGAAAAACCCTCCGCCAATTTGTGGTGTATAAACCACGGCCGAGGACTTTTCTGAACCCATTCTAACAAAACTTTTAGACAAAATCAACCATTTATATGCGGCATCATAGGCACAAATATCTCCAGATTCACAAGAACAGCCAGCCGTGCTACCATAGGCACATGAATAAACATGACATGAAAGAACTTCCCATCGATTTCGCGCCGGGTGGGCAGGCCGTCCTCGAAGGCGTCCTGATGCGCAGCCCAAACTACATAGCGGTCGCCGTTCGCAACAAACAGGGCAAGATCATCTTCGACAAAAAACCATTTACATCCTGGACCAAACGCCTCAAATTTCTGGCATTCCCGCTCGTCCGCGGCATGGTTGGAATCTGTGAAATGATGGTCGTCGGTTTTCGCGCGCTGAATTTTTCTTCGGCGATTTTTGCACAAGAGGATGAGCCACAAGAAAAACCATCAGAAGAAAAATCTTCCGCTCTCGACTCGCTCTTCTTCGCCATCTCCCTGATCATTGCCTTCGGAATCAGTATTTTCCTCTTCAAATTCGTCCCACTCTTTATCACCACCCAACTCGAAAATCTGATTCCGGCTATCCATAATAACTATTTTCTCTTCAATCTCATCGACGGTCTCCTGAAGATGGGAATCTTCGTTGGCTACCTCTCACTGATGCTCCTCTCAAAAGAGATGCACCGCGTCTTCGAGTACCACGGCGCCGAGCACAAAGCGGTTTGGACCTACGAAAAAGGCCATGATCTCACCGTCGAGCACGCACGCAAACAAACCCGCCTCCACCCACGATGTGGCACGAGTTTCGTCCTCATTGTTTTCGTCATCTCCATCTTCACCTACATGTTCCTCCCAAAACAGGACACCTTCATCGCCAACTTCGCACTTCGCCTCGCATGGCTCCCACTCATCGGTGGTGTCGCCTATGAAGTTCTGAAATGGAGTGCCCGCCACATCGAAAACCCCTTCGTAAAAATTCTCGTCGCTCCCGGCCTCGCCCTCCAGCGTATCACCACCCAAGAGCCCGACGACGACCAGCTCGAAGTCGCCCTCCGCGCCCTCGAAATGACCCTCGAACTCGAAACGAATGGCCTGCCGGCTCATGCAAAGCTGGTTCCAGAGAAAGCAACAGCCAGCTAATGGTGAAGTTTATTCCTACTTCAACGCCTCCATCACACTCGCGACCGCAACATTCATGCCCGGTCCCATAGTCGTAGCCACGGAAACTTTTTGCAAATAGGTGCCTTTCAAAGTTGCTGGTTTCGCATCCATGATCGCTTTCATCAAAGACAGGAAGTTTTCCTGCAGTGCCTTTTCACCAAAAGAAACTTTGCCAAACATGTTGTGAACGACGGAGAATTTATCAACACGAAACTCCACCTGACCCTTCTTAATCTGCTCGATGGTCTTACTAATATCTGGCGTAACGGTACCCGCCTTTGGGTTTGGCATGAGACCTTTTTGACCGAGAATCTTCGCAACTTTACCAAGAGATTTCATCATATCCGGCGTAGCGACAGCGACATCAAAGTCGAGAAATCCCTTCAAAATTTCTTCAATCAAGTCGTCATTACCAGCTTTTTCAGCCCCGGCAGTTTTAGCCTCCTTCACTCGCTCTTCCGGCACAAACGCAATCACGCGGACCTTCTTACCCGTGCCATGCGGTAACGCAACCGTCGAACGAACATTCTGATCTGATTTCTTCGGATCGATACCGAGCTGAACATGAAGTTCGGCACTCGCATCAAACTTCGTCGGTGAGGTATTCGGCAAAAGAGCCATCGCCTCGGCAACCGTATAAATCTCCTTCGTGACCATTTGCTTGGCCGCGAGGTACTTCTTTCCATGCTTCTTGTCCATAAAAATGGGGGTTAGGTGGTGCAAGCGGCCAGACTCGAGAGTCAGCCTCCCACGAATAAATAATTTAGGAAACGTGCTGTTTGGTATCTTTATGATCCCGCTGAATAACATGCCAGTGGTAGAGCCAGATCGGCGCACCCAAGATCATCATTGCGAGAGCCTCAGCGATACTTCGACGTCGGTCATTAGACTGCTGTTTCTGCTGTCGCTCTTCTTCATCGGCGACGCACTGCTTGAACTCGGCACTATTCTGATCGATCGGTTTCAGGGTAGCGCCACTCGAATCTACGAGAGGAACAGCCACCGGAGCCGACTTCGGCCCACCGACATATCGCTCGCCAAACTGACCACGGCAGACATCTTTCGCGGAAGTATAATAATATTCTCCATCAACGCCGAGCACGACCTTCAAACCGGTATTCACCATGCCCACGCCACCAATGAGAAAAACGACCAAACCAATCAGCGCCACCAGATAGAGGTAGACGAGTCGGATAATGCTTTTTTTGGCTGG
>CAYHPV010000001.1:14830-29154 GCA_964358735.1 uncultured Candidatus Peribacteria bacterium
CAATCAGCGCCACCAGATAGAGGTAGACGAGTCGGATAATGCTTTTTTTGGCTGGCTGATTCAGTGATGCGTTTTCCATATTTTTCAATAAAATTTCTTTTAAAAATTCCTATCGCACAAAAATTCTCTACCACTTATCCCTCCACCTCCACACCCATATTTCGCGCGGTACCGGCAATGGTGCGCATAGCCGCCTCGATATCATTGGCATTCAAGTCTGGCATCTTGGTCGTAGCGATCTCGCGGAGCTGAGCCTGGGTGAGTTTTCCTACCTTATTCTTGTTTGGAACACCAGAACCCTTCTCGATGCCAAGAGCCTTCGTAATGAGGTTTGAAGCTGGGGGCGTCTTGGTGATAAAGCTGAACGTTCGGTCTTCGTAGACGGTCACCACGGCTGGAATGACCATGTCGCCCATGCCCTTCGTTTTATTGTTAAACTGGGTGCAGAAATCTTGAAGATTGAGACCATGCGGACCGAGAGCGGTACCGACCGGGGGGGCTGGATTAGCTTTGCCAGCGGGGATTTGAAGCTTAACTTCGGTCTTGATTTTTTTAGCGGCCATACAATGAAAGAGGTAATAAATTTTTTAACAGGGTACTTTTACCCGATTTAGGCCTGCTTTGCAAGTAAATTGATGAGTTTCTTGAAAAACTCATGGCTTGCCTTGGGATAGGAGAAGGTGAAAACCCGATTTCCTGATAACGTCGTGAGAAAAGCGGTTCCGACACGTTTGGAGTCATTGAGAAAAAACGATCCTGAACCAAAGAGATTCGTCTCATTGAGCTTGATATCAGGCGCAAAAGCCCCACCTTTTTGCTTGAGCGCTTCATAGAAAGTCGCCGCCTTGCCGTTGTCGGCGAGCAAAAACTCACTCATGACACCATAGACATTGGTCCCATTCGTCATATTGAATCGAATTTTCGAGAGATTCACGACATCGCTCACATCAATAATCTGGAAGAGGAGGCCCTCGGCACTCGTACGTTCGAGGTACATTTTTTCAAAACCAAAACTCTGGAGCTGCGCCGGAGACACACTCTCAAGACGGTATGAACGTTCGCTCAGAAAATTGAGAACTTCCGAGGGGGTATTTTTTGGAGCGGTGGTAAATGAAGGCGTCGCAGGTATTTGCGAAACAAGAGGCACTTGCGGAACAACCGGTGCCACAGGAACAACCGGTGTCACAGGAGCAGCTGATGTCACAGGCACCGTCGCAACCAAACTCTCGCGTGGAATCACCGAACTCCACCCATCGCGCAGATGATTACTCGTGAGCAGCTGCGCCACGAGCGTCAGAACGAGAATGGAAAAGAAAAGAGTAAATACGGTAGCCTTCTGCATGTGAGGTGAGAAAAATGGCTTATAAGAGCTATTTACAAGCTATGTACAGGACCACATCATTATTTCAAATATCTCAAAACTACTTCTTTCGAACTTGCATGAAATCAAGTTCCACCGGAGTTTCGCGACCGAAGATCGTAATGAGAACTTTAATTTTACCCTTCTCTTCATCGACCTTCGTGATAACACCATCGTAGTTGACAAACGGTCCTTCCAGAATAACGACGTGATCATTGAGAGAGAAATCAATTTTGAACTTCGGCTCGGCCTCACCCATGCGTCGCTTGATAACTTTGAACTCTTCTTCGGAAACGGGAATCGGCATCGTACCACCCGCGCCCACGAATCCGGTAACATTCGGCGTATTTCGAACGACATACCACGACTCATCCGTGACGGTCATTTCGACAAGCACATATCCGGGGAAAATTCGCTTCTTCACCGTTTTTGGCTCGCCCTTTTTAATAATAATTTGAGACTCCTCCGGAACCACCACATCAAAAATAAAGTCCTGCATACCAAAGGTTTCCATGCGCTGCATGAGAGCCTCACGAACGGCGTGTTCATAGCCGGAGTAGGTGTGAATCGCGTACCAGTGACGGCCAGTGTGTTGAGCTTGTTTTGCCATAGAAAAGGGGAAAAGTCAGAAATAGGTAAAGAAAGTGAAAGAAAAAAATTAACGCAGCTTCAAAAGCTCGGCGTAGCCAAAGTGGAAGACATAATCAACCGCCCCAATAAAGACCGCCGAAAGTAAAACAAAGCTAAGAACGATGGCAGAAAGCCTGACAGCCTGATTTTTCGTTGGCCAGGTAACCCGTCGGAACTCCTCATAGCTATCGCGGAGGTAAGAGGTAAAGGCATTGGATCGGAGTGACATAAGGGAGAGAGTTAGAGAGTGTAAAGCAAAGATACCTCAAAAAAGCCTTTCGGCCCAACACAGATACTACCAGCTTTTGGCGGGTTTGCAAGAAAAAGTATGAAATTTCAGCTACAGACATCTCAGGAGATGGTCGAAAAGTCCACTTCTTAGCTTTACACCAGCCTAAAAAGATGCTACAATACAAAGATTGAATAAAGACTCAAGGTAACAGCGCAAGGCTATGCATACCCAAACAAAAAAAACATCAGCGCAGCAATGCATAAGACAGCTCCTCGCCGTCTCGATCATCATGCTCGGACTGCTCATGGCAATCTCAACCATGACGGTGTCGGCGCAGGACACGAGTCCAAACTTCGCACTTCCACTGAGTACCGACTCAAAAGAGTTTGGTGAAGATATCGTGGCAGATCCGGGCGGAGCGACGATGGTAGAGTCACTGGCAAAACTCGTCGGTGGCGTGAAGAGTGGTGACGACGGAATCGTTGGCCGACTGCGTGGAATCCTGGGCGCACTCGCCATCGCGATGGTCGTCTACTCCGGACTCAAGATGCTCCTGGCACAGGGCGAAGAAGGAAAAGTCACGGAGGCAAAAAAAGGCATCTACATGGGCCTTATCGGCCTTGCTATTGTGAGTCTCGCCGGTGAATTTACCAAAATTCTCAGTGTCAATAAAGACGCGGCGAAGGTTGTCTTTCAGGGTGATAACGTACTCTGTCAGTACGCAAATACGATTCTTGGTGGCGGAGCATCCACGCCGGGAAATGAGTTGCTCTGTCGCGTGAACTTCTTCAACTCAACGGTGAAACTCTTGATCACCTTCATGAAGTATCTGATTGCCGGAATTTCGATCTACGAAATTATGACCAACGCCTACCGCATCATCGCCCTCGGCGGCGAGTCAGCTGATCTCGAACGCGATAAGAAAAATCTCATATTTGGCGGCATCGGCCTCTTCGTGATTATTTTTTCAGAGTCACTGATCTCAAAAGTATTCTACAAAATGAACTTCAAGTCATACTCATCCGCGGTGGGCGCACAGCCAAAAATCGACCTCAGTGAGGGCGTGCAGCAGATCGCCTCATTCACGAATATGGCGGTAAGTATCCTCGGGCCGATTGCAATTCTGATTTTGGTCGGTGCCTCGATTATGTACATGACGAGCGGCGGCGATGAAGAAAAACAGTCGCAGGCCAAGCGCGCGATCATCGCGGCCGCCCTTGGAATTCTCGTGATATACGGGGCATTTGGTATCGTCTCGACCGTCATTTCCGGAAGATTCGAAGGATAAAAAAAGTTAAAAAAATAATAAAATTTCCATAAAAAAATCGCCAATAAAAATATCTCACAAAAAAATATGAAACTCTTGAACTCATTCAAAACATCCCTCAAAAAACTCACGCCACTCCTCCTCATGATCGTGATCATGCTCATGGTCCTCGATCTAGCGCCCGTAGTCTCCGCGCAGTTTTCCGGACTAGAAAACATCGGCAAACAGAGCGGTCTCAATACGAATCTCGCACCACGCGGTACATCAGGAACCGGCGACGAGGGCATCAATAAACTCGAGGCGCTCATCTTGACCATCGTCGACATCGTGAAGTACGCGATCTATGGACTCGCGATTTTCTTCGCATTTTTTCAGGGATTCAAACTCATCACCGCCGGAAAAGATATCGACACCTTCTCCGAAGAGGCAAAAAATAATATCAAGTACAGTCTCATGGCGATAGTGATTGTATTTCTCGCAGACACGCTTATCAGAAAAGTATTCTTTCCCGACGGGGGAGCCGTCTTCGAGAATCAGGGAGCCAATATCGCGCTCTACGGCAAAGAAGGCATGAAACAAATTCGTGGCATCTACACGGCGATGTCATACGTCGCGGGATCTCTTGCGATCCTCGTCATCGTCATCAGCGGTGTCGGTCTCACGCTCAGTGCTGGCGCCGAAGAAAGCATGACAAAACACAAGAACAGAATCCTCTGGGCACTCGCCGGACTCCTGCTCGTGGGTATCGCGGAGTTCGTGGTGAAAGATGTCTTCTTCCCCGACATGGGCGCGAAACTCCCCGACATCAGTAAGGGCATGCTCCTCGTGAAAAAATTTACGAACTTCATGTCAGGATTTATCTCGACCATTTCATTCTTGCTTATGCTCTACGCCGGATTTCTCTACATCGCCGGTGGCGCCAACGAAGAAAATCTCGCAAAGGCAAAGAAAGCGATCACGGCAGGCATCATTGGAATTCTTCTTTCACTTGGTGCATTTGCTCTCGTGACGACCTTTATCAAGACCGATCCGAAGTCAGCCGTCGTGGCACCTCTCGGGACGCCTCCTCCTGGCATTTCAAAACCAGCTTCACTTAAATAACAAAAAAAGAATAAAGCAAGCGACAGGCAATAGACCCACAAAGCCAAAAATGATATAATAGAAAGAAACAAACACCCAATACAAAA
This sequence comes from uncultured Candidatus Peribacteria bacterium, assembly GCA_964358735.1. GTDB lineage: Bacteria > Patescibacteriota > Gracilibacteria > UBA1369 > UBA12463 > CALREA01. The sequence goes on from CAYHPV010000001.1 coordinate 19,507, forward strand.
CGCCCTATGAACGCAAAACTCATCCACCGAATCCTCATTGTCCTGGCACTCTTGACTGCCTTCGCGATGGCCAATGCCTCGAGCACGGCCCAGGCGAAAGGAATCTCCGACGACATCGCCGGTGCCGTCGACGGGATGTTTACCGATGGCGACTCGGGCGTCCGTTCATTCACCGACTTCGAAGGTGGCATTCAGGCTCCGACGGCCGATGCCTATGACCCATCACTCACACAGGTGAAAGATGCTCGTGAGTTCGTCGTAAAAGTCGTCCAGTACGCACTCGGATTTTTGGGACTCTTTGCGGTGGTGATGATTATCTATGGAGGCTTCCTCTACGTGAGCTCGGGAGGAGAGTCCGAAGGTCCAGAAAAAGGAAAAAAAGTCATTCTCTACGCCGTCATTGGTCTGCTCATTATTATGGGTTCGTACACGATTGTGAATACCGTGATCAAGGCACCGGGTGGAAGTCAGGCAGCGCTTTCGCAGGGAGGTGGAGCCAAGTTTGCCTCAGCAACCCAGTATGGAAAAAATATTCAGGCCACACGCGCCTTCAATCTCTCCACCTTCGTGATGAACGCCTACCGTTCGTATGCGCTCGCACTTCCGGTTCTCAAAGGTCTTGAAAATAATATCGAAAATCTCTGGACCGAAACCTTCTTCAAAGACGGTGGCGACGCGACCAACGCGACAAACGCCGTCGAAACAAATTACTCAGAGGTCGCAAGCGCACTCCAGACCATCGCATCACAAAGTATCGAGCTCACCGCACTGAGCGATATGGTCGAGTACCAGAAGCTTCACGTGAATACCTGGCTCACAGATCGTCGCGATGAAATTGCAAAACTCAAAAATACCCCGGTCAATACCGGAACGATCAAGTCCGACAATCCGAAAAATTCGACCGGACTCGACTTTGGAAATCTCTGGAAAGACGAAGAGTGGATCGTGAGCAAAGACAAAGAAAATCTTGCGCAGATGTGTTACGAGGACTCACCCCTCACGACTCCATCCGCAGAAATTTGCATTCGTGGTCGCTTCAAGCAGTACCAGAAGCACTTCAACGCCAAATACAAGGAGCTCATCGATACGCTGAAAAGTGGCAGCACGACACTTGACGGAGGCACATCGCTCGGAATCGGTATCAAGGAAATTCAGGTACAGCTCGACGCCGACTTCCAGAAATATATGGAGAGTGCGATCAGCGAATTGAAAGACATCGAGGGCTCATCGAAGGCATGGCCGGAGGAGGTGAAGGCACAGTTTTTGAAACTTCAGGGTGGAGGAACGGGCACAGGCGCAGCTGGACAAAATGTATTTGCAAAACTGCTCGCCAATAAAAAAAATCCCGTCGAGAGTAAAAATAATTTGAAAGAGGCCGCCGTCGGTCTCGGGGATCTCTATGAATTACTGAAAAATATCGAAGGGGTCGCAGTAAAACTTTCTGCCAATATTCAAAGCGGAAACGCTCCACTCATCGTGACCTTCAGTACCGTTGGCTCGGGTGATCCATCAAATAAATCTCTTCTCGATACGCAGGTCTCGTGGGACCTCGATGGAAATGGTGACTACGAAAAAAGCGATATCGACTGTCCGGAAAAACACGTCGCGACGATCTCCTGCATTTACAAAAAACCGGGCACCTACCGCGTCGGCGTAAAGGTCGCCAGCAGCTCACCCAACGTCGTCGAAGGCGTGGAATATATCGATATAAAAGTCAATCCACCACGGGCACGATTTTCGATACAGCTCTCAACGACACAAACCGCGAAAGAGCCGATAAAAATTACCGACTACGATAAAGATGGCCTTCTGAAAATAGATCGCAGCAGAGTTCAGCTCGCCTTCAGTGACGTCACCAAAGGTATCAAATTTAGTGCAATTGGAACGATTTCAGGAGAGATTATTGATAAGAGTGATAAGAATATCGACGCCGGGAAAAAAACAGAGGAAACCATTCAGCGCATGAAATGGATCTTCGGAGACGGCACATCCGTGGACGACTCACCGAGAGACAATCCAAGCATTATGGTGCAGGACCACATCTATACACAACGTGGAACCTATCAGGTCACGCTCGAAGTGACAGGGAAAGATGGCGTGATGGATAGGAAAATTTTCTCCGTGACGATCGCCGATATCTCAGCGATTATTTACGTCATTCCCGGATACGTGAATAAAGTAAATACGCCGGTTACCTTCCAGAGTGCCGTCACAAGCGACAATAGTAAGGTAACAAATTATGAGTGGTCGAGTTCTCCGGAGAAAAAAGAACTCGTCAGCGAAAAGCCGACTTTTTCTACGGCGATCAATAAACCGGGAACCTACACCGTAGCACTCAAGGTGCGAAATGAGAGCAGCAGCGAGGCGACGGATAAAGTAGATGTGATCATCGAATCAAACACCCCACAGGCGAAATTTGTCGTGAAGCAGCCAAAAATCGCGCAGCCATCGGAAATTGAACTCAACGCGAGTGAAACGTACGATCCCGATGGGCCAAATCCGGATATCACCTATAGGTGGACGATTGGAGGAGAACTCGGAAAAGATTATATTTATACGCAGGGAAATGAAGATAGCAAAATTATCCGACTGAAATTTCTCACGACCGGCGAGCGCACCGTCGAGCTCAAAGTAGAAGATAAAAATGAAAAAGGAAAATCGACAAAGGCCACGCAACTGGTAAATATCACGACACTCCTCGGAGCAGACTGGACACCGGGAACCCAGACGACAGCGGTACTCGATGACTCGGGAAAAGCGCTTATTGCCATGGGATTTGTCACGACGAACGCAGCGAGCTACTCACTCGACTTCGGAGATGGCGAGACAGAGGACGGAATATTTGCAGAAAAACAGGGCGTCTCGACAAAGCACGCCTACGGAAAAACTGGAGTATTCACGATGGTGGCCACGATAGAAGATGACGCGGGCACAAAAGTAAAACTCACGAAAAAAGTCGTCATCGGTGGCGGAAAAAATCCAATTGCGTCAGCGAGCATTCTCGTCAATGGAGAAGAAGTGGAAGGAAGCGACAGCATCATGGTCAATAGAAAAGATGTAGTGACCTTCGACGCGTCAGGCTCAAAAAACACCGATGGGTCGGTAAAAAATCTGGACTACGCCTGGGACTTCGGTGATGGAAAAAAGAGCACCAAGTCACTCGTGAAGTACAGTTATAAGGAAATCAGTCCGGCAACGCCGGGTTACTACACGGTGACGCTTCGGGTCACCGACAAGGACGAGCCAACAAAAACGGCCCAGGATACCTTTAAAGTAAAAGTACTGAAACTGAAACCAAGTCTCAAGACGATTACGATTGTTCCGCTTTCGGCGGATAATAAAACCCCGATGAAGGTGACGCTCAAGGCCGTCGACGCACGGGCACCGGAGGGACAGATTACCACCTATAGATGGTGGTACTACGACGTAAAAGATACGGAAAATCAACTTGGTTCTCAGATCACGACCGTTCCAGAAACCGCCATGACGATTGGAACAAAAGGAGGAGAGGGAGAGGAGGTCACCTACGCCTTCAACATCGAACTTCGAGACACCGAAAATCAGACCATCACCGCAGCTGAAATTTTGGGAGAAGAAAAACTTCCAACACACACCGTGATAAACGGCGCCAATAAGCCGCCAAAAGCGAGTTTCAAACCAAGTAAAACAACCGTGGAAACAGGAGAGACGGTAACATTTACCTCGACCTCGACCGACGCGGATGGAAAAATTGTCTCATATGTGTGGGATCTCGATGGAGATGGATTCCAAAATGACGAAGTGTCGCAAAAAACATCGGTCACAAAAGTATACGCGACACCATCCGCAGCAGGGGTAAAAGTGAGACTCAAAGTCGTCGATGACAGTTTCACCGAGGCCTCATCAGATCCCATTCTCGTGATGGTGAAATCGAAGTATGTCGCTCCAAAAGCCAGTTTCTCGTATCAGCAAAAAGCGGGAACCCTTCAGGTGAATTTCCAAAATACATCGAGTGTTGATCCGGCGCTCACCCTCAAAAGCAGCACCTGGGACTTCGACACCGCCTCCGCCAATAAAGATACCGACAAAGATTCGCTAGAAAAAAGTCCGGTGCATACCTTCAAATCTGCCGGGGCATTCTATGTAAAATTAACGGTTGAAGACTCGAGTGGGGCGATAGCGAGTGCCACACTGCCAATCAATGTAAAGACAGCGACTCAAGCAGCAGGCGGAGCTCCAACCTTCGCAGCGCCGGGGACAAACGGTCAAACAACAACGACGCAGACATCATCCGTGCTTGAGGCAAAAATGAACACGATACCAACAACCGATCCCGTCGATGGAAAAATTCATCTCACCGGAAATGCCGCAAACATCACGATCGACTTTTCACCATCACAGGGAAAAATCACGAAATATGTGATTGATAAAAATACCTACTTTGATAGCAACAATGATGGCGTCAAAGACAACGACGAAAACTTTACCTCAGTGAATCCAAGTCAGTGGACCACCGACTTCCAGAAAGTCTGGGGAAAAACCGGCATAAAACTTACGGTGATTGACGCAACAGGAAAAACGCACTCGATAACGAAAGAAGTCATCTTCGACGCACCGCTTGCATCAGGCGCAAATAACATATTTATCATTCCGGGAGCCTACGAACTCTACGGAGGCATTGCGAGCATGTTTGGATTTGGTATACTGACGTACAGAAATCGTCAGCGAAAGAAAAAGAACCAAGCCTAACAACACCATTGCCAATGTCAGATATTCCTCAAGACTCGGTGCCCACTCCACCACCAGATAGTGCCGCGCAGGCGGCCGCATCCACGGCATCTTCTTCAGCTCCTGTAACTATAGAATCATCCGGAGCAAAAGCAAAAAAACTACTCCTTCTTATTGGAGGAATTGTGGGATTACTTTGGGGCGCGATCATTGCACTCGGACTATCGATGGTAGGCGAAGGGGGACAGGGAAGTAGCCTCGCCAATATTCTTGGAAGTGCGCCACGAGAAGCCATCGGAAGTTTTTCAATGTTTGCCTATCTCGGCATCGCCCTCGCTGCGCTCGGGCTCCTCATCACACTCCTCATCTCTCTCTTTCAGCTCACCCGCACGCCAAAAGACGACCCAACCCGTACTGGGAAACTCATAAAAACCATCGCGGTAGGCGCGGGCCTCTTCATCATCCTCATCGGTTGGATCATGATTTTTTCATTACTCTCGTCTCGAGCGGAAACATTTTCAACACAGGTACCCAAAGAGCCGATCATCACAATACCAAAAGACACCCTGGGCTTATCAGCACCCATCGCTGTCACCTTCGATGCGACCGGATTTGAATCAAAAATTAATGTGAAAAAACTGAAAATTCTCTCGTACGTCTGGGACTTCGGCGACACGACCAGCGCGACCGGCCCACTCGTGACGCATGACTACCTCGATAAAGGAAAAAACTCCGGCGTCTTCATCGCCCAGCTCACCGTCACCATGCAGGACAGCACCGGAAAGCAGATAACCAACACCGATCACAAAAAAACGATCTCCATCAACAATATCAAACCAACCGTGACCTTTACCGCATCGACAGAAAAAGGCCCGGCTCCACTCAAAGTGACGTTCGATGCATCACAGGCCATTGATCCAGATGGCCAAATTACGGGGTACGCATGGGATCTCGACGGCGACGGAACCTTCACCGACGGCACCGGAAAAATCGCCTCAAAAACCTACACCGAAAATGGCACGTATCAAGCGACCCTGCAGCTCACCGATAATAGTGGCGAAATAAACACCGCGAAAAAAACGATCGAAGTCGCAGAAAATTTCTCACTGAAACCTGTCATCGATGTGAATCCAGAGGTGAACGGAAAACTCTTCCGGGCAAAACCATACCTCTTCGATGCGAAGCGCTCGACATCCGCCGGAGGAAAGATTATGAAGTACAGCTGGAACTTCGGCGACGGCACACCGGTTCAAGTCGGAAGAAATGTCAATCACGCCTTTGCGGCAGCAGGCAGCTACAATGTGACCCTCACAATTACCGACGACGCAGACACCTCGGCAACCGCCAAGAAAAAAATTATCGTCACCGAGGCAACAAAATCTCTGGCATCACTCATCACCTCAACACCACCAGCCGTCAATGGAAGAATTGTCGGAGCCTCTCCGCTCTCGGTAGAATTCGACGCGAGTAAAAATCTCGAACCGGGGGACGACATCATCGACTACGCCTGGGACTTCGAGAGTGATGGAACCTTCGACGCCGTCGGACCAAAAACCACGCACGTCTTTCCAACTGAAGGAACCTACACCGTCACCCTCAAAGTGACCGACTCCGACAACAGCGAACGCACGGTAAAAGTCGAGGTCGACACCGCACCTCCGGGCATCAACGCAAAAATCAGCGCCACGCCGATCACCGGCACCGTTCCACTCACGGTAAAATTCGACGCCTCGGCATCCACCTACCTCGAAAATCAGATTATCAGTTATGAATGGGACTTCGGCGATGGCACTCCGAAGCGTCAGGACGCCGCAAAAATTAGTTATAAATACACAAAAGTTGGCCTCTACACCGCAAAAGTCACGGTCATCGGAAGTGACGGAAAAAAATCGACGAACAGTCTCACCATCACCGTCCAAAATGTCCCCGTGAAAGCCTGTTTCACCCCAAACCGAAATGAATCAAAAGCTCCGGCAGAATTTATCTTCAACGCCGACTGCACCACCGGCACCATCGCCAAGTATGGCTGGGATCTCGATAATAACGGCTCATTTACCGACGCCACCGGCACGCAGGTCAATAAAACATTTGAAACGCCCGGCTCCTACACCATCTCTCTCGAAGTGACGGACAACCAGGGCGTCGTCGACGTCTTCACCGACACCGTCACGGTCACTCCGGTCACGCCCGTAACACCGTAACGTTGGTCACCACTCCTCACCTCCTCACCCATGCTCTCCCCCGGTAAAAAACTCCTCATGCAAATCGTCTGCGCCGTTGCCCTGTTAGCTTTGATTTTTGGGATCTTGGCTCCGGCGTTTGTGATATAGGCAAGGAGAACCATAGCCACCAAACAAGTCAAGCCAACTCAGATTCGGGCCGGATCAAGAATTTACCCTACCACGGAAGCTGAATTTGTGGTATACTTACATGATACCCAAAAACAAAAAACCCAATGGACGAGCCTCAGGTAAATATCACCCCAGCCCCAACATCAACACCACTCATCACGCCACCAGAAACTTCATCAGGATCTGGAGTGACCCTTGTTCCAGACGCCCCAGCACCTCTCATCGAGCCACTTCCTCAAATCCCAACCACAACCCTCTGGGAAAGAATCAAACTCTTTTTTTCATCCGGCCTCGGAAAAACGATCACCTTCACCGTACTGTTTCTCGGCATCACCGCATACATTCTCACCTCTTCAAACTCAGTGCTTTTTAAAGGACAGTTTCCTATGGGAGCAGATCAAGGCAACGGTCTCACGCCACCAAGCGACATTCCACTCATCTCCGAGGAACAGAGCCAAGTTTCACAACTTCCACCGGGCGCACTCGACGACAATCCAGTCGATAAAAAAGCGAGTGAAGCCATTACATCAAGTGGCACAACCCCCAACACCACGACAATTGATAAAAATCTCATCACGGGCGGAGCCCTGAACGGAGCGATCATTGGGGCAAATCTCGGAACGATTTCTCAGCAGGATCTCATAAATCAAAATGCGGTTACTGGAGATATTGCCAATAACACAAGTTTCATCTCACCAACGGACGACGGTGCCGCCGGTCCACCGGTAACACCAGGTCAAGCGACAAACCTTGAGGCAAGCTGTAGTAGCGACGCAAAAAAAATCACCTTCACCTGGGCGGCTCCAACCGGATATGTCGGAGTAGGAACCCTGGCATACACACTGAAAGTCATTGGGAAAAAGATGGATGGGTCTGCCGGTGAAGACTTTACTATCCCAACGACATCAGCCACAAAAGCCGAGTTTGAAGTGAAGGAAGAGCAGAAACACACATGGAGCATCAGCACTCTCTGGAATGGTAAGGCAGTCAGCAGTGTTGCTGGCGCTGGAGATCCTGTTTGCGGACCAAAAAAAATAACACAAACGGTCACAACCCCAACCCCTGAGCCACTGAAAGCAAGTGACTCGGCAGTAAACATTGCAAACATTACACCAGCTTCACTAACCCCCACCCCTTGCGGCAACAACGAGTACTTTGTAAAAACCGCGACCGGAGGCACCTGCCAAAAAGTTCCAGCATATAAAGGCGCGGCCGGCCAGAGCGAATTCATCTGCGGACTCTACGAAGCGATGCTTGGTGACGTAAACGGATATAAGCTCAACCAGGTGACCCAAGAGAGCCTCAAAGCAGCAACAGCGTCAACACTCAAATGTAAAACAGCACCAGTTGTCACCGCCCCAACCCTCTGCGCCGACAACGAATACTTCGCGAAGAGTGGCACCTCTGGAGCGTGTCAGAAAATTATTACCTACCAGGGTACGGCCGGTCAGAGCGATGCAATGTGTAAATCATACTACAAAGCGATACTCGACGACGCCACAAACAAACTCAATGAAACGACGAAGAAAAATCTCGCAACATGGATAACAGAGTGTAAGGCAGTTCCTGGAGCAGTAGTCGTCACACCTCCAAAACCGGTACTCTGTCCGCTTGGCACCTATCTCCCATCCGGACTTGGAACGATTCCACTGAACTGTCAGCCACTTCCATCGATCGGGGGAGTCAAAGGTATAAAAATAAAAGTCGTCTGCGAAGACCTCACCAAACTCGCCGCGCAAGGTCCGCTGCTCAAAATGGATCCCGCGACCGAGCAGCAGCTTCTCAAAACGATCAACGGCAAGGAGTGTGGCAAAAAAGTCGTTCCAAAAAATTCTGGAAATCAGAAGCAGGAAGAAAAACCCGTCGTAAAAGAAAAAATCGTCTACGTGAATCAAGCACCAAAAAATCTACCACCGCCAATTGATCAGAGTGCTATAGCCTCAGTTGCGCCGCAACATCCAGTCGCCGGCCCATCCCTTCCAAGCGCAACCTCCGAAACCGGCCCAGCCATCTGGATCTATGGCATCGGGGCAGCCATGAGTTACCTCGCAGGTCGCCGAAAAAAGAATAGAAAATAAAAAATTTCTAAAAATTCAATAAAAAATCTCTATGGAATCTCCAAATATCACCACCACCGAACCAACCTCCAGGCGCAACCTCTTCATAGGGATTGGAGTGGGACTTGTGGTAGTTATTATCATTGGATTCACCTTAAAAGGAAATATGCTCAAGGGATCATTTGACGTCCTCAGCGCAGAAAAAGACTTCAAAATTCAAACCTTCACCATCACGCCGGAGCAGCAAGTCACAGCCGACATCAAAGACGTCCAAATCAGCTACACGCTCGAGAAAAAAGCACACAACCTCTTTATGGGTATCGCCAGCCCGAGCAAAAAACAAAAATTTATCGGCCTTCCACCGGAGAGTTTCAAGCAGGGTCAGACCACCCTCAATCTTCCCGCGGCCGACATGAAAGATTTTCTCCAGGAGCTCGGAGAATACAAGGTCACCATCATCGCCTACAACGATGACGATGAGATCACCGATATGAAAACGGCCACAATCAAGACGGCTCAGCAGGTGGCTCAGT
>CAYHPV010000002.1:0-27089 GCA_964358735.1 uncultured Candidatus Peribacteria bacterium
TGTAACATTGAAAGCGGCCTAGCGTATACAAGGGCATGAAATACGCAACATTTGTCGCCCGAAATATCGCGATGATAGCCCTAGCCGGAGGCTGGATGGCAGTACTTATGTACCTGACGAGGTAGAATTCGTCACGATTGAGTAAGCCATATCCAGAGCCCGACGTGCCGCCCGCACGTCATGCATTCGCAGCATCGAAGCCCCATGTTCATACGCCAAAACCGCACTCGCCACTCCACCCTCATGGCGTTCTTCAAGCTTGCCCGGAATAAAAGATTTACGCGACGGACCAACCAGAAGAGGCAGCCCAAATATTTTCAACTCGCCAAGTCTGCGTAAAATTTCCAGACTATACTTCGGATATCCACTCACAAAGGCCCCCATGCCGGGATCAAGAATGAGTCGATCACGAGAAATCCCCTTCGAGACAGCATACGCAACGCGGGTCTCCAAAAAAGAAATCACCGCCTCCATCACATCGTCATATGGCGTCAATTCACGACTCGTCCGCGCCGTCGTATCTTTTGAGTACATCATGACGGTCAAAACATTCAATTCTGCAATAACAGAAGCCATTTTTTTATCACCTCGCAGAGCCGTCACATCATTAACAATAGATGCACCATGTTCAATCGCCATCCGAGCTACAGAAGATTTCCATGTATCCACCGATAACGACACTTTTTTTAAAATTTTCTTTTTCGAAAAAATTTCAAACACCGGCCTCACTCTCGCGAGTTCTTCCTTCACAGAAACATCCTTTGATCCCGGCCCCGTCGATTCTCCCCCTACGTCAATAATATCCGCTCCCTCATCGATCATCTGTTCGACTCGTTTCATGACTCGCACGCCATCAATCTTTCCACCGACGAAAAAACTTCCTCCATCAGAAAACGAATCCGGCGTCACATTCATAATACCCATTATTTTTGGCTTCGCATAAACGAAATTACCGGCCGATCGTAAAACATCTCTCAACCGCTCCCCCACCTCTTTCAATCCAAACGGCTGCGCCCGTAAATTCAATACAAGCATCTCAAGTTGCGACACACTCGCCATCAGTACCGCATCCGTCGACTCGCCCTCCAGAAACGATGCCGCCTTTGGCAACGCCAAATCAGCCCCGACCGCAATACACTCCTGTTTCAAAATATTCGCCGCCCGCACCGAAAGTCCCTTCAGCGCAAAAATCTTCATAAGCATTTTTTTCGCCATAATCCCCACCCCCCCGGGGTCCACACCCAAAGACAGCAGCTCATGCTGCGCCTCACGTAAACTCGAAATGTGCCGAAGAAAAATCTTCATAAGGAGTCAAGAAATGCGCTGTACACAGCTTTGGTAATTGGCCCCGGTTTCCCTTTTCCTAGAGCCCTATCCCCTACCTTCACGACACTCACCACGCCACTCGGAGCATTGGTAAAAAAGACCTCATCGGCAGCCCGAACAAACGATTTTTTAAAATAGGCATAGACAATTTTTTTCAAAATTTTCTTGCGCACCAGCCCGCGTGCAATCCGCAAAATCGCGTCACGCGTCACGCCCGGAAGAATTCCTGACCTCGGCGTATAGAGAACTCCATGTCTCACCACAAAGACATTACTCACCGCACCCTCACTCACATAGCCTTCACGGTCCACGAGCAGCATATCAAAGAGCCCATGCGAAAGTGCATACATTCTCGCCATCACCAGCGGAAAAAGACTCGTGCTCTTCACCGTCGGAAACGCCCGCTCCACGGGGAAAAAATCTGCCGTCACCTCCGGCAATGCCACTTTTCCCGTAAACACCGGCAAAGCATAGCAGGTCACACACACCGTCACACGTCCTTTGGTATCCGGCGCAAATCGCGCACCCTTCGACGCACTCATCCCCCGCGTCACCATCACGCGAACCCGCGCCTCTCGATAATTATTTTTTCTGATAAGCGTCTGTACCTGATCAATCAGCCGCGCAAACGAGTACGGAAGTTTCATCCCAGCTATTGCCATGGATTTTTCCAGCCGCTTCATGTGCACATCCGGCTTCCAAAGCGCGCCCCGATACGTCCGCATCGTCTCATAGACGCCATCTCCATAAAGAAATCCCTGGTCAAAGACGGATATGTGAGCCTCCTGCTCCGGAATATATTTCCCATTGAGAAAAACAATCATGGCCCGATGATAGCAGCATTCGTCGCCTCTTGTCAGTAAAAAATAATCAATCCTTCAGTGCCAAATCGCGGAGATAAGCAGAAATTGAGGTATAGCCTTTCTTAAGAGCCTTTTTCTCAATTTTCTTTTTGTATTCTGAGCCTATTCTAAAACGCACAATCTCCTCACGCTTTTCATACTCACGCGCATCAAGAATATGATCAGGAAGATACTGAATCAATTCAGGAACATCCTCATTCAAAAAACCTTGATCAATTCTTGCAGCTGGACACTCTACATAAGTTTCCATTTCATTCACTTTTTTGAGCGTACAAGGATATTTTTTATTACCGATATTAACATAAAAAGTTATGGTTTTTTTCATGGAAAAATGAGAAGAAATGATTTAATAACATTTGAAGCTTCAACCTTATAATACGTAGCACAGTCATTATTGTGCAAGGGAAGAATAATATCTCTCTGAATCTTAGGATGACGAAATTTATTATGACTTCCTTTTCCGTGTGAATGACTAAATCCAAGACCGAGAAGAAGATGAACAATTTCCGAATATCGAAGCGTTGCCGGCCTTTCCAGAAATTTTTTCAATAACTTCTTTTTTTGTGACATATTTCATATGGTTACATTATACAAAAGTGTAGCTACAAAAGCAAGAGTAAAAAATCACAAAGGACTTCGAATAAATCCAAGCCCCACCGACGTCACCTGCGTATATCGCTGTGTCGTGCGAATATTTGCATGCCCAAGTAACTCTTGAATATATCGGATATCCACGCCATTTTCGAGTAAGTGTGTCGCAAAACTATGTCGCAACGAGTGAAACGTCGCCGCCTTCTTCAATCCCACCCGCACCATCGCCCGCTCAAAAATCTTCTGCGCCGTCCGACTCGTCAGCCGCCCTGCGCGCTCACTCATAAACACAAATGTTTCTCCGCCTCTTCCCGCAACCAAGCTTCGCAACTCATCCCGAATCCTCTCCGGAAAAACTGTCGCCCGATCTTTGCCGCCCTTTCCACCACGCACCCACAGGCGCAAACTCTCAAAATCCAAATCCCGAACCCTTAAGCTCACCACCTCACTCACGCGCAATCCCGCCCCATACGCCAACGTAATCATGAGTCGATGCTTCACGTTCACCACACTCGCAATAATCCTGCGAATCTCTTCCCTCGACAGCACCACCGGCAGCTTCCGACTCCGCTTCGCAAAGCGAATATCTAATCCCCTTCCGAGCTTCAAAATCCGTCGATACACAAACAACATCGCATTCAAATAGAGATTCACTGTTTGCGACGCACACCCCCTATCCCGTTTCATCAACAAAAATCGCATCACATTTTCCCTCCTCATAGCCAAATCCCCACCAACAAACTTCAAATATTCCGCAAAACATCGCACATAACTCGAAACCGTCCGCGGACTATATCCCCTCACCCTCAGCTCATCTCTCAGCTGCTCAATAATATGTTGCATATCGATCACTCTACCACTCCGACCTTACCAATTTATAACCAACTCCTAACATTTTTCTTCTATTTTTCTAACAAAATCCTGACAAAATCATAACAAAACATCACAAAAAAATAAGACATAAATATCTAGAATAAGCCAAAAAACTGTGATAGCATCTGGGAATGAATATCTATAAAACAAAGGCAAGAAAATTATCCGGAACTGACTTTAAAGAAATACATCAAAAGGCGGTTCATATTTATGAAGTGATTCGCAAACGATCAAAACGTCGAACATATATTCGATCAATATATTTTGGAAAAAATAAAATCTTTCTAGGGATATTCTGGCAGCATGTCTATGAAAAAAAGAATTACGGCGATCAAATGAGGAGAATGAAATATTTTCCATGTGCCATAGAGCTCATCCAAAACTCACATTGCAATCCGACAACAAAAGAAAATCCAAACAAAAAATCAGAGTTACTTCATAGATTTTACGGCTCTACACCTGAAAATGAGCACTTCATTGTCCAAATCAAAGAAGACAAACGAAGTGGAGAGAAATTCCTTATTTCAATATTTCCAGCATAAACAAAAAGACTCTCCGCTAACTGTAGTGTATAAACTACGGGCCGAAAGCCTTTTCTAGCGCAAGTATAGCAATATTCATTTAAAAAATCAATTCTTTGGATTTGTATAGGAAAATGGTCAGAAAAAGGCCTCCGCTAATGTGTGGTATATAAACCCCGTGCCGAGGACCTTTTCTAAGGCCATTATGCTCATTTTAAAGCCAATATGCAAGATATTTCTCAAATCCGACCCAGTATTCAAAGCTAAATTTCGCACATCCATCCCGAAACTGCTGTTTATACGAAGTGTTTTCATATAGAATCGAGTTATGTGAAATGCATGTTTTACTTTTGGGCTATCGCCCAGCTCTAAAAAAGAATCCAATTTTGTTTTTTTTATCTATTTATATAGGGGGATAAGGTATTTTCTCCGCTCTGCTACGAAAATAATTTATTTAAATAATTTTTAACCAAAAAATAGTATGAAAATAGGAATCATTATAAGTCAAACCAATCCCGAAATCGTATGGAACGCTTTTCGATTAGCAAATTTTTCTCTTACGCAAGGTGATGAGGTTAAAATTTTTCTTGTTGGCGAAGGCGTGGAATATGAGACTGGCAGTTCTGAAAAATTCAATATTCAAGAGCAGGCGACAGAATTTTTAAAATCGGATAAAGCTGAAATCATGGCATGTGGCACATGTTTGAAGTTGCGCAAACAAGAAGCGACAAACACATGTCCAATGAGTACCATGAAAGATTTATACGCATTAGTTAAGGAATGTGACAAAATTTTAACTTTTTAATCAAAAATTATGAAAAAACTACTTTTTCTCACAATTTCTATTTCCGTTCTTGGTCTTATTTCGCCAACAACTTCTTTCGCGCAAGGAATGATGGGCTTTCCAAATGTATCTATTGATAATGCCACCATACAAAGCCAGCAACAGGAAGAACAAGAAGGTAAAAACTTTTTGGATAACTTAACGAACAAAACAGTTGCTTGTTCGCAACTCAATGATTCGGATTTTGAAAAAATCGGCGAATATTTTATGGGTCAATCCATTGGAGACACAACAAGGCATATTGCCATGAATGAGATGATGAAAAGAATGATGGGCGAAAAAGGCGAAGAACAAGCGCACGCGGTAATGGGCAAGCGATTGAGCGGTTGCGATACTTCCGCCGCATTTCCATCGCAAGACGCTGGCTTTTTTCCAATGCTAAATATGATGACGGGAGGGTGGTCGTCTCCCTCAAAATTTAATCAAACTAACAATAATCCTATGATGTGGAATTTTGGCAATAATCCGATGGGGTGGGGTTTCGGCGCTTTCGGTTGGATTTTTATGATCCTAGTGTGGGCTGTAATTATCGCTGGCATTTTTGCGCTTATCAAATGGCTTGCAGCACAATCTCACAACGCACATGGTCACGAAAAATCCCCGCTTGAAATCCTAAAAGAACGCTACGCTAAAGGCGAGATTGATAAAAAAGAATTCGAAGAAAGAAAAAAAGATTTGAGCTAGCTCACATTTCTCTATAAGGAGTTTTTGATTTTGGGCATTCACCCCTAACCCCTCTGCCCAAAATCAAAAACGAAAAAACAAAATTAGATTATTTTTTAGAGCAATCCCGATTGCTATCGGGATTAAAGAAAAACATGCACATCACATAACTAGCTATATCCACGTCAATGCAATTTTCATGATAATTGATTAGTAAAAGGTGTGCCCCGCTTCCATACGGCAAAAACAACATGTACCATCTTGTGCATCACGGCACAAAGAGCGACACGATAAGGTTTCCCCTCGGATCGCTTTTTTGTGAAAAACACTCTAAAAATATTGTCGTGTAAAACGGCGACAGAAGACGCATTGAAAAAACGAGTGCGCAAAATCTTGCTGCCACGCTTGGTAATATACCCTTTTCCGTGAATGCTTGTTCCACTCTCATACACACGGGAATCAAGGCCGACATAAGCGGTTAATCGTTTTGCGTCAGGGAAACGGGCAATATCTCCAATTTCCGCGACGCAGGTCGCAGCGGTTTGAGGTCCAACGCCAGGGATAGATTGCAGCAACTTCTGCAAATCAGGATTAAATTTTCTGATTTTTCTATCCAGTAAAAGAATTTTTTCATCTAGAAACTCCACAAGATCCTTGTTCACTTCCGAAATGTCATTTGCAAGATAACTTTCACGCAGACAAACTTCCTCCTGTCTCAATTTGGCTTGTACTCTCAGCATTGAAAACTTTGATCTCTGACGCACCAAAGTTTTAAGAGTAAGGATGTTGGAAGTATCACGAAAAGGATGCCCGGCGCCGTTAATCAAACAAATACGAATCAGCTTGGCATCATGAATATCTGTTTTGACACTGCGAACAGTCGATTTGCTTTGCCCCCGTGTAATTAAAGGATTAATTACGTTGACGGTATAACCGGCCTTTGTAGCCAGAAAAGAAAGTTGAAGGTGATATGAGCCTGTTGATTCCAGACCAATGAGAGTCTTCTCGTTTGAAAACTTGTGAGCACTCAAATAATGAAGGAATTGAGAGATTCCAAGGCCGGAATTGTCAAATTTCACGATACCTCCATGCTCGTCAAAACAGGCATGAAAATCACGTTTGGAAACATCTATACCGATGTATTTGTTCATAATCTTGATTTTTAGGTTGTATTGGACATAAAATCTAAGAGAAAGAAAAGAAGAAAAGAAAGAGAAAGGCGGTAGCTGCGAAGACCCCTTGAAATGTCAAAAAGCAGGTTCGTGTATGATGCGGGGCTTGAGTCCCCAACTAGCTTATTCGCTTCCATAAGACATTTCAGGAGCCCACATGTTATGCGACGGGACGTTAACTCCCAACACGGCGCTTCGTGGCTACTCACCGAAAAGATAGTACCATCTAAGGTACACAGGCATTATACGAACAGCGACTATGCGGTTCAGCTGCGCCCAAAGCTCAGCTTCACCCAAGTTTGACCACGGCGAAGCACTTCGTGCTATATTATACCGTGTCCAAACTTCGCCAACGCGCAAACGTTAGCTAAAATAAAAAAACTTTTTTGTTATCTCCACCACCTTAAGATCAAATATGCAATTCATCATAAAAATAGTTGTGTCCGCCTTAATCATTGCTGGGGTTTCTGAGCTTGGAAAAAAGTTTGCACCAGTCGCAGCTATCCTTGCCTCTCTACCACTTGTGTCGATACTGGCAATAATCTGGCTATACGGCGAAACAAAAAGTGTACAAAAAATTATCGATGTATCAACAAGCATTTTTTGGGCAGTTCTGCCATCGCTCATTTTCTTTTTAGTTTTACCGCTGCTCTTGAAAAACGGGCTAAAATTCACCCCAGCGATGATTATTTCTGCTGTTACAATGTTTATTGCTTATAGTATATATATTTTTGTACTTGCAAAGTTTGGAATCAAAATATGACTGCTAAAACAATTGCCACCGGAGATCATCCACCAAGCCAAAGCTGAAATAAGCTCCATTCACCCCTTCCATTTCAGCTCAAAAGGCCATATACTGTAGTAAATACCCCTAATCCCACTCTCTATGGCAGAAGTTACTGGTTATTGTGTGAAGTGTAAGGCAAAGAATCGCGTCATGGTAGGCGCAAAAGAAGTTGTGATGGCAGGCAAAGGAAAAACCAAACGTCGAGCCATGAAAGGCACCTGCGAAAAATGCGGCTGCGGCATGTATAGGATTTTGTCTAGCGCGAAGTAAGACAAAAGTAAAAAATGAAAAAGGCCCTTCAATTATGGAGGGCCTTTTTGTATGAGGGGGAAAACTAGACAGTCTTGGGACCACTTCGCATCACCTTAACAAGAGCAACCATCGCATCAATAGCCTCTCGTACTTCACCAGGTGCTATCGCTGAATAGGAGCAAACTCTCACCTCTCGACCTTGAAAATCGCCATATCCAGGCGAAAGGAGAATAGAGTGCCGTTCGCGTAAACCTCGTACAATGTCAGAACCACTGAGATCATCGGGAACCGTAAGAACATGGGCAGTGGGTGACTGAAGACGGTCATCCGTAGTGAGCATACCAAAACCAAGTTCACCCAACGCACCATCGTGTATCGATGATGTAATAGCGCGCAAAGCATCCCCCTGTACCGCTCGAATTTCTTGCTGTGCTGCGCCCCGCAAAACTCGATCCTGAACAAGATGCTGAGCATAAATCATGCCAAGTGGAGGAGTCTGGGCCGTCTGCCCCTCAGCCGCCATGCGCTTCTTGGAGGTACCATACGCCGCCGTGATGCCAAGCTTTCCACCAGTATCGAGACCATCGGCCGCGCACTCCTGTGCCCGCTCAAGAGCTCGATTATTAAAAATAAGAAGACCGGTTCCCGGACCAATGGCCATATCTTTCTGACTCGTCACAAAAATAATATCAGGAAGTGCAGTTCTCTTCGATGCCGCCCACCACTGGGCAGATACCTCATCCACAACAATCACGACATCGCTTCCACTCTCATCTCGAACCTTCACCAGCGCCTCAATCGCCTCTTTCTGATCAGTACCCGTCGTCGTTCCATTTCGCGTAAGGTAAAGAGTTTTTATCTCATTATTTCGTATGAGTTGAGCCACTGCTTCAAACTCCTCAGCATCAGGAGTCAACGCCATGCCTCGTGTAAACTTCATCACATCATATCCCCTACCAAAATCCTTCATCTCCTTTCCGACGACGGTAGAAAATTCATCCGTATCGACAAAGAGTGTTCCTTCACGGGGACACACCGCACGTATCGCACGTTCCATGCCATCCGTTCCGGAGTTTGTATAGCAAATATGCCACTCGGTATTTCGCTGCTCCTCAGGAATACCAAGGAGTTCAAAAGTTCCGTCACTCACATTTTTGAGAAGTTTTTTTGTCCACTCCCCTCGATGATTTTGTTGATTTGCCTGTTGAATAAGTGAAAGTAATTGATCGGAAAATTGATGTACCTTACTCGGACCAGCCTGGAGATTTACTCGGGCATAAGGAGGAAGAGTATCTCGAGGATAAGAATCGACACGCATAAGGAAAGAGGTTAAAGATGCGGAGGTATGCTAACAGAGCGCACTGAAACTTGCAAAAAAAGAATTTTACATCCTAGTTTGAAGCTAGAAAAAACATTCGCTGAAGGAGTACTACTCCCCCACCAACGCCTCCAGCAGCGCCTGCGCCTTATCCAGCGACTCATCAAACTCAGCCGCGGGATCGCTATCCATGACGATGCCTCCTCCCGAGTGAAAATAGACATCACCGAATCGATAGAGCATGGTGCGAATGAGAATATTCATCGCCATGTTACCACTCACCGAAAAATATCCGGCGGAGCCACAGTAGACATCTCGATGAAAATCTTCGAGCTTAGCGATAATTTCCATGGTTCTTTTTTTGGGACAACCCGTCACGCTCCCACCGGGAAAAACGGCTTGCACCAGGTCGATAAGAGATTTTCCTTTTTTAAGTTTTCCCTGAATCGTCGAGACGGTGTGCATCACATGTGAGTAACGTTCGATTGCGCGAGACCCAAGAACTTTCACACTTTTTGGTTCGCACACCATACCAAGATCATTGCGCATAAGATCGACAATCATCGTGAGCTCTGCTGCATCTTTTTTTGACGCAAGGAGATCTTGTTCGGCGGCACGATCTTCAGCCGGTGTTTTTCCACGAGCACGAGTGCCTTTTATTGGCTTGGTCTCAACAATTCCATCCTGTACCGTGATAAGCTTCTCAGGCGACGAGCTGATGATGCTGTACTCCGGATGTTCAAAATAACAACTAAATGGCGATGGATTTATTTTTGCAAGTTTTACAAAAATATCCCACGCGTCATCTGATGTTTCATATGAAAATCGATGTGAAAAATTCACCTGATATGATTCTCCATCAGCAAGATGTTTTTGTATCTGTGTAATTTTTTTGAAATAATCATCTTTTGAGAGATACATGTTTAGGTCTTTTGAGCGCTTCCGTGAGCTCTTTTTCGGAACATCTTGTTCGTAACTCAGGCCTTTCGTCGCATCCTTATAGACTTCTTCGGCAATTGCCTGGGCTTGCGCCTTCGTTTCTCCAAGTCCAAAAAAATAGAGATCCTTCATCTCATGATCGAAGGCAATGACCTTGTCATAGAATCCATAAAACATATCGGGAATATCCAGATCATCGGTAGTTGTATGCGTAATTCCATGCAGAGACAAGCCAAAATCGTAACTCATCAATCCCATCGCGCCCCCAATAAATGGTGGAAGATCTTTTTCAACTTTCTTCACTCCGAGCTGATCGAAAATCGCTTTGAAAACTTCGAGCGGCTCCCCGCCGCACATTTGAGCATCACGCGTCACACCATCAGCATCATACTGAATGGAAGAAATTTCTTGCACACCATGTTTACTTTCAAAGAGCATGAATGGCTCATAGCCAATATAAGAATATCGGCCACTGTAAGCGCCTTTTTCATGCTCTCCACTATATAAGAGTGCGCTGTATTCACCTCGTAATTTTTGAAAAAGCGCGAGTGGCGTCTCCTTCTGAATTTTCTTTTTTCGATAGGCGAAGTGAAACATACGATGAAAATAAAAATCAATTACGACCTTTCATCTTCCACATAGACATGCACGTACTCCGATTTATCATATTCAAAAATATCATCGGGGTTGAAGAATCGTTTCACCTCGGCCTGAGCATTCTCAACCGTATCCGACGCATGAACCACATTGCAGGCGACACTCATCGCCAGATCCCCTCGAATCGTACCGGCATCCGCCTCACGTGACTTCGTAATACCGCAAAGGATCCGTATCGCGTTCACCACATCGAGCCCCTCAATACAGAGCGCCACCACCGGCGAACTTCGCATAAAACTGCTCACCCCCGGAAAAAACGGCTTATCGGCAATATGCGCATAGTGTTCACGGAGGATGGCCTCGTCCAGCGACATCATCTTGATCCCAACGACCTTGAGTCCCTTCATCTCGAAGCGGGAAATCACATTCCCAATCAGTCCCCTCTGAATCCCATCCGGCTTAATAAGGACCAGTGTTCGTTCTTGAATATTGCCCATAAAAGATAAAATTAAAGTAAAATAAAGCTAAAAAAACCGCCAAAACTATACAACATTTTCGTAGTTTCCGCCCGCTTTGGAGTTGCTAGCAAAGCTAAAATGTGATATAATAACAAGAAAGAGGTATAAAAATATCAACAAAAACATATGGCGGAACCAAAAACCACAGAATCTCTCATTCAAAAGCTTCAGAAAAAAGACATATTCACTGATACCAGCAGGGCTGAAGTTTTGAAGCAGATTTTTAATGAAGTACCTCAAGAAGATCTCCAAAAAATAGATCAGCTATTTTCGTAATCCGCACACATGTCATCATCACAATCACAACAAGCAACAAGCCAATCTCTTGCTCCAGAAAAACCAGAGGATTCGCTGGAACCAGGGAAAAAGTTCGCAGACCAAACACGCGAAGCTTACGAAAAACTTCCAGAAAAAGTCATGTCAATTCCAGAAAAAGTTGGCGCATTTGTAAAAGAGGGAGGAGAAAAACTCATGCAGGAATTTGAAAATGGAAGTCTTCTCAAGAAAATTGCCATCCTCGGAGGCGCAGCGGTCGCGGGAGTACTCGCCTACAAAGGAATAAAAAAACTGGGGGAAATGATCGTGAGCGGATTCAAAAGTCTCTTTGGTCTGGGAGAAAAAATCGAAGCGGGATTAGAGGCAGCAAAATCTTCAACAATCGAAAGCATACTAAAACTTGCGCTTGGAGGAGCCCTTTCCGTCGGAGTCATTAGTACGCTCTATGAAGCCATAAAAGGAAAGCTTTCCCTCACGGAAATTACCGAAGCCTGGACAAAAGACGGCGTCAAAGGCGTCGGCATGCTCCTGCTCAAGAAACAAAAAGAAGGCATTATTAGTATCGGAAGTGATCTTTGGGGCACGATTGCGGGAGCCCTCAGCCTTCCAGCGATCGACAAGATCAAGGAAAAAATAGAAGGAGTGAAAGACGAAATTGAACAGGGTTATAAATGGCTTGATGAAAAATGCCATTTCTCTGAAATGAAAGCGCGCATGGAATTATTCTGCGAAGAACACAAAATCACTATGCCAGAGTGGATGAAAAGTATCAGCCTGGCGGAAATCTGCAAAGATTTAGGAATAGATGAAAAAAATATGAAGAGCTGGGCAACCTATGTCGGCGTAGGTGGAGGCGCTGTTTTGCTCTACAAATGGGTAAATAGTCATGGACTGAAAAAAGGAATAATCCTCAATGCCGCGACATTTTTATTTCTCGTACATGAAGGAAAAAACAGTCTCGGAGGAAAAATATTCATGGGGATTGCAAGCGAATTCGATAAAGCAAAAAATGCATTCTTCGCAAAATGGAGGAAAAATTCGGAAACAGCGGCATTTTTGGAAGACATGTTTGGAGATGAATTTTTACTCGAAAAACATCTGGAAGGATGTCTCGACTGGATCGACGAACATCCTGCGGAATCAATGCTCGCTATAAATGGCATGTGGCTGCTAAGAAGCGTCATTATGAAAAGTATAAAAGTTGGCGCGAAAGCCGGCTGGAATGCGACAAAATTTCTGGCAAATAATCCGGGAAAAAGCCTGCTTATCGGAGCAGGTGCTGCAGCTCTTTGGGTAGGACGTCGTGAATTCATCGACGACTTTATTAATATCACCTACGAAAATCCAGAGAGTAATGAAGCGAAAGAAATGCGCAAAAATCTCGATGGCCTCTTTGGAGTGGACAGAAAAAAAGGAGAAACACTCGCAGAAAAACAGAGCCACAGTTTTTTCAATTCGCTTTTAGAAGATCCAAAAAAAATTCTCAATTTACCATCAACAATAGATAGATATAATAAAGGAGAATTCGCGCTCGTGCTCGTCGGTAAAACATGGTACTACCTCGCAAAAAGCGGAAGCATTCCAGTACAGCTAACAGGATTAACGATGGAAGCGTTCAAAAGTCTCAGCCACATTTATTCACCGGAATTCAAAGATAACAAAATGATAGCAACAACCATTGTTGGCATGGAGTGCTTGGTATTTGGAGGAGCCGCGTATATGGCCGGACGAGAACAATTCAAAGCAATCGCTGCCATATGCGACGCAAACGACACAATGAAAATATGGCATGTACTCAAAAGTCTGACACCTGGAACAAAAGAGTGGTGGTTCGTAACGCGATCAATGGCCTCGGTTCTTTATATGCCAGCTCTCAAAACGAGACTAGCAGGGAATATTGGTATGCTCAACGCAGCACTGAAAGAATTAGAAACAGAATTAGTAAAAACGGCTCCCAATATGAAAGAAGTAGAAAGAATGACCAAAAAAATGAGCGAACTTGGAATGTTTAGAGATTTTAAAGAAATGAAGAAAAATCTATCGGGAACGCGTTTTGATTATGAAGTAAGCAAACGATTTAACAATGTGGAAAAAACCGTAAATGACATGCTGGCAGAAGCGAAAAAAGGAGATTTGGCGAACCCAAATGTTATAAAAAATTACACAAAAAACATACATGGCGATCTCGTGAGCTACGAAACATGGGCAAGTCGCGTAATGGAACGCGTGGAGCTGATTAAAAAGGGAAAAATAGTAGACGCTTTAAAGATGCAAACCCCTGAAGAGGCGCTGGAAGATCTAAAACTCAAAGAAGGTACCAAACCTCTCGACCAAGTCGCCACCTTCCGAAAAGCCGATGGAACATATAAAACGGAAACTGAGCTGAAGGCGGAAAAAGTAAAACTCGATGCAGAAATCTCAGCACTCGATCCAAAAAGTCCATTGAAAAGAGCAAAAGAAAAAGCCTCTATGGCCATCGAAGCTTTCTTGGATCCTGCAAAATTTGATGCACTCGGAGGAGCCACAGCGGCAGAAATCAAGGCTCTTGATGACACAAGCAAAGCATCACACCTCGAAGACCTGGCGCATCAAATGGAAGCAGCGGAAAAAGGCATTCAGGAAAAGTTTACGCAAAGCGTAAACACCATTATTCAGGACGCGAAGGCGCGAAATATCCCGCTTACTGATCCATCAGTAAAAAGCCAGCTCGAAGCGCTGGAGACAAAACTCATTACCCCACTCGCAAAACAAAAAGCAGAAGCCCTGAGAATCCTCACCGAAGAATACAAATCTCTTCCAAAAGAACTGAAAACACCAGAACTGAAAAGACAGATAAAAAATGCCCTCGAAGGAACGGATGGAACCATTACGACCCGCCTCATCAAAGGTGCCAAAGGAAGAGCAAAACTCATGGTGATCATGGCTACGGCGATGTTTGCGACCGACGCACTCATACATAAAGATGATCCAGATCGAGAACTCATGAATATGATGCAAGAACTCGGACCGGATCTTGGACAACTCCTCGTGGACGTTCTTCCAGGTGTAGGTACCGTATCAAATTTCTGGTCAGCACTTTCAGGAAAAGAAATGGTCTCGGGAAAAGATGTATCAGGGCTCGCCGATCGAGCAAGCAACGTCGCATGGGGTATTGTGGGAGCGGCCGGAGATGCACTGACTATTTTAGGAAGTGTACCGTCAGGTGGCACAATTGTCGTGGCAAACGTCCTGGCTCGTATCACCAAAGCGGCAAAAGGTGGATCAAAAACAGCGGCAAAAATGATCGAGATGTGGCCACGCTTCGAAAAGCTCGCAGAAAAAATGGGTGGATTCAAAAATCTCGCAGACAAAATGCTCAAATACACGCGAGAAAATAAGAGTGCCATCGGAAAAGGTCTTCGTACAACAGAAAAAATTGGTATGGCAACTGGCTCAGTACTGCTCGTTGGTGGAGTTGGGTATCATCTCTTCTATAAAGATGCTGGCGCACAGGAAATTGAAATCCCCGACGATCTCGCAGAAGAAACTCCAGCATCTACAGCCGCCACCACAACAGCAACCTCTTAGATATTATTTACTCCCCCACTATGAACATCACCTCTCAAAAATTCGCTCAGCTCCTTAGAAACTCAACGCTCAGTAAAGATGAGCAGCTCGCCATTCTAAACCTCTTGGCTACTCTAAACGAAGATCAAGTTATCGTACTGGCAAAAATTCTGGAAACTGACAATAAAAATCAGCAAATCACCTTCGAAAACGCCTCATCAAAGCGTGATGAAATTCTCCTGAGATTCAAGCTCGATCTCAAAAATATCGAGAAGGGATTGAAGGGGTAATGTCAGATTACAGACTCGTCACAAGCACTACGCCTTTCCCGCCTCCACCGTCTCAATTTTTCCAATTACCAGATCTCGAAACTCCGTCTCAGGAGGAAGTTTCGTTCCTTTGGCTAAGGTAATTTTTTCATGAGTCTCGTTATCTTTTTCAAATTTCTGAACGGAACCATTCGCCAACTTCACCTCACCGGGCTTCGCAAAACGAATAGCAGCCACATACATATCTGCCGGAAGAGTCACCTCAGCTTTAGCAATAAAACGCTTTTTAATAGTTTTCGTCTGACCAGGAACCACTCCTTCAAATAACTTCGCAAACGTCGGCTGATCTTTGAGATCTTCAAGTTTTCGATGATCGAGAGCTCCATCAGTCAGCTCGGCCAGATGGTCGGCAGCCTGATCAACATATTTACCAAACCACTTCGTCCCACGCAAAACATCGACAAGGCCTTTTCCAAGTCCAATACCAAGAAAACCAAAGATAATGCCCCAGGTACCAACCCCAGCAAACGCTTCATTCATTTTTGCCTCATCGCCACCAAAAACAAACTGTTTCAAAACCCCCTCCACGCCAGGATTTTTTTCACGGAATTCAGCTCGTGCCTTCGCAACCGCATCCCCTTGCTCTTTTTCGCTTCCTGCCTTAGCAGCACTCTCCTGCTCAGTTTTCAAAGTAGCATCCGCCTGTTTTTGTACCGCTTCCATTCCAAGCTTCACCGCCTGATCATATTTTTGCTTATTCACCGGATCCATATCAAGTATCACAGCTTTTCCATTTTCGATTTTAAACTTCACCTGAATACTGTCATCCGCGCCATCCGTCAAAATATAAGGATATTTGAGCATAAGTGCATCCACATAGGATCCAAAAAATTTATCCATAAAAACCGCAACAGCATTGGCTTTTTCAGCCTTCTGGGAATCATTGGTTTCAGGCCACCTCGAGACAACCTCCTTCGCACGAGCAAAGACTCGATCAAGGCACGTTTGATTATCTTTTTTGGTAAAAGGCACATCGGGTGACCAAGCCTCCATTTCCTTGGCAACCTTATCAAAAAGAATATTCTTCTCCGAATCCACGAGCGGAACCGTAGCAGAAAGTGGTGGAACCACATTACTTTTTAGAGTATCAAGTTTACCACGAGTACCGGCATGAGCCTCTCGTTCAGCATCCTCTCGAGCTTTTTGAAGTTCTGCTGGGGTCGGCTTCGGTGCTTCAGCTTTTGGAGCCGGAGCCTTCGGTGCCTCCACGACCGCCGGTTTTGGTGTCTCTCCTGGTGCTGCCATATAAGTCCATGAAAAAATAATGCTTCAGGTAAGTATACCATAAAACAGCTTCGGGAACAAGATGTTCATGTGAAAAATAAAGCTAAAATTCTTCATATGAAGAAAATCAAAGCTGAATCTAACCAATGAGTCAGTCGGTTACCCCCCTACCCCATCAACTTCTCAAATCTCCCCGGATCGTCATACGGCCCAATCACCGCGAGATACATTTTATAGAGAGAAAAAATATCTTCGGCCAGCCGTCGAACATCCTCAACCGTCACAAGATCCACCGCAGCGGCTATAGCATCCGGATCCTTCGTAACGCCATACAGTACCTGATATTTTCCAAGCAAATGCGCATACTCCTCAGAATCCTCCAATTTCAAAATCATTTTTCCCTTAATAAATTCCTTTGTTTTCAAAAGCTCTTTTGCAGAAATGGTCTCACTCGCAATTTTTTTATACTCATCCACGACCGCCTCAATCGCCATATCGATTCGCTTGAGATCGACTCCGGCATTGGTAGAAAAAATTCCACAATCAGTAAAACCCTCAGCCGCTGAGCCAATATAGTAGGCCAGACCCTTTTCCTCGCGCACCGAAAGAAACATGCGAGAGCTCATGCCCGCGCCAAGCGCGACACTCAGCACCTTGCTCACCCAAAAATCCGGATGAGACTCGGCAACCTGCGGAAAACCAACGCAAATATGCGACTGCTCTGTTTTTCTTTCGCGTAAAAATACACGCTTACCGGTATTAAATGGCTCAAGAGAAGCCTGAACACGTGTCGCATCACCAGTATCCATCTCCGTAAAATATTTTTCAATCATCTTCACCACATCTTCATGATGAATATTTCCAGCCACAGAGATAACCGTATTCTTCGGAACGTACAGCGATTTCTTGAACTCCACAAACTCATCTCGCGTACAGCCCGTAATAACATCTTTGGTACCAACTTGATCCCATCCCATCGGCTGATCCCCAAAAAGCAACTGCTCAAAATCCCAACCAATCTGATATGTCGGTGTGTCCTGATACATATTGTACTCCTCCATAATCACGCCTCGCTCCTTATCAATTTCCGCGGTATCAAAGGTCGCATGAATCAGCATATCCGAGATCACATCAAGTGATGTATCGAGATGATTTGCTGCAGCCTTCACGTAATATCCGACATACTCTTTTCCCGTGAACGCATTGAAATCTCCACCAATATTATCAATAGTTTCAGAAACCTCGCGGGCATTTTTATACCGCTTCGCCCCTTTAAAAAACATATGTTCCAGAAAGTGCGAAATCCCATTTATTTTTTTCGTCTCAAATCGGGAACCGGCTCTCACGAGGACAAGCACCGTCGCCGCCATCGTATTTTCAAGTCGCTTCGTCACCACACGAAGGCCATTGGGAAGCGTTGTCAAACTGATCATAATTGTAAGTAAAAAAGTGAAAAACAGCTTTAAAAAGCCCGTTCAGAATACGCGTTCGATTGATTCAAGTCAAAACCTTGCCTTATCGAATCAAAAATGATACAATTACAGTACAAATATGAAACAATTAATTAAAAATCAGCTTTCGCCACGACAGGAGATTTTGATTCAATTCATACAATCTCACTCACATGCGACGAATAAGGAGCTGCTCAACCACCTGCAGCAGTACTTCGAGATGATTTCTCGCCCAACGATTATTCGGGATCTCAATGACCTCATTGCTAAAAATCTCATTCTCCGTCACAGCCAGGGTCGAGGCGTCTGGTACGAATATGGTGTGCGCGAACTCCTTGCATGGATGAATCCTGAAAATTACTTCAAGGTAGAACCGGATCAGCGATTACTGAAACCGGGGCGACTTGATCTTACGCAGTCAAAAGAATGGGGAAATGTCTTCTCGGCACAGGAAAAAGCTCAGCTCGAAGAAAAAACAAAAACGCTCCAGGGCCATATTCAAAACTATAATGGAGCAGCACTGAAAAAGGAACTCGAAAGAATAACTATCGAATTCGCGTGGAAATCCTCACATATCGAGGGTAATACGTACACCCTTCTTGATACAGAACGTCTCATCAGGGAACATAAAGAAGCTCCAGGGAAACAGCACGGTGAAGCTCTCATGATTCTCAACCACAAAACCGTCCTCGAGTATACCTGGACGCACGCAGAAGACTATCAACAAGTTACTGTGAAACAAATTGAAGAACTTCATGATCTGATAAGTAAAGATCTTGGTATAGAAACCGGTATTCGAAAAAAACCTGTCGGTATCATTGGAACCGCCTACCTACCGCATGATAATCAATTTCAAATTCGCGAAGCACTTGAGCAGCTCGTAACGCTTATAAATGACATAAAAGATCCATACACCAAAGCGCTTATCGCTCTTGGGGGCCTTGCGTACATCCAGCCCTTCGAAGACGGCAACAAACGGACATCACGCACGCTCACGAACGCCATTTTGATCGCCTACAACTGCTGTCCCCTCTCGTATCGCAGTATCGATGAAATCGAGTACAAAAAGGCCATCATTATCCTCTACGAACAACACTCAATTGCCTACCTGAAGCAACTTTTCATGGAACAGTACGAGTTCGCGGTGAAGAATTATTTTCAGTAAAGCGAATACCGTTCCAAAACAGGGGTAAAGGCATCACAAAAAAGCATTGAAGCAACACAAAGCTAATATACAGCTTCAAAAAATGGCTCCACTCCCCTATACTATACTCCTATGGTCGAAGCCCGTCGTCCCAAATCTCCGGTAAATCGCCTGAAAGTTATTCTGATTATTCAGGGTGTGATTATTGGAATAATTATTATGAAACTTTTCTGGCTGCAGGTCGTGCGTCAGAATTATTTTCGCACCGTCGCCGCAAAAGAGCACTCCGGCTACACTGAGCTCCCCGCTCGTCGCGGAGAAATTCTCATGCGTGATAATAACTCAAAAGATCTTTATAGAATCGCGACCAACACGACACTCGATCTGGTATACGTCGATCCAACCCTCGTAAAAAATCCGGATAAGATCGTGGAAACCTTGGCACCCATACTATTTGATCCGAAAGAAGCGCGCGAAGAAGACACGGCCCGCATGGAAGAAGAAAGAAAAAAGCTGGAACCGATTTTGACGGAAATTGAGAAGCAAGAGAAGGAGCTAAAAGAATTAGAAGAGCGAAAAAAGAAAGAGGTGGCTCCTACTATTGCAGAAAGTACTTCCCCGGTTCCCATCGCCACAACTCCCGTCGCCGATTCTCCCAAAGTCGAACCCCTTAAACCAACCATCCAGCTCACCGCCGAGCAGCAAATTATTTTAAAACCGCTCACCGACGACGAACTTAAAGAAAAATTCCGACAGACACTCCAGACAAAAATCACCTCAAAAACAAGAACGTATATTCTTCTTGGAACGGATATTGATGAAAAAGTTATTGAAAAAATTGCCGAGAAAAATCTCCCGGGAGTAGATGCAAGAGAAAAAAGTGTGACGATTTATCCACTGGAAATCCAAAATAGAGGCCACGTTTTTGGCGCGCTATCAGACACGCTCGACATCTCCGAGTCTCAGATCCTGAAACTCGTAAATAGTAAAAACCGCTACGCTGTTCTCAAAAGAAAAATATCGCCCGAAGCATCGGGAACCATAAAGGAACTTCTGAAGAGTGACAAAGAGGGGGCATTTGCCGGCCTTGGAATGCAACCGGAGTATTACCGCTACTATCCGGAAAAAAGCCTCGCGGCAAGTGTCATCGGTTACGTCAACAGCCTTGGCATTGGCCTTTACGGAATCGAGAGCAAATTCAACGTGCAGCTCCAGGGGAAAAAGGGCATATTCCAGACACAAAAAGACTCGATCGGACGGCAGATCACCGTGGGAGAAAGTACGATTCAACCCGCCGTCGACGGAGACAATATCGTGCTCACCATCGACCGATCAATCCAGATGAAACTCGACAAAATCATCGAACGCGGCGTAAAAGACAATCGAGCCGACGATGGACTCGCGATCGTCTACGATCCCCAAACCGGAAAAATTATTGCCATGTCGCACTATCCATCGTTTGATCCGAACGAATATAGCAAGGTATACGAAAAAGAAACGATCAATCTGAAACCGGAAGAAGTACAGCGACTCGTCGCGGTAGAAGAAAAAACCGGCCATTATACCCTCATCACCGACAGCCAGACCGGTATGAAAATCAACATCTTCAAAGAAGTCTATCGAGATGGAACGATTAAATATAAAAAATATAAAAATACCATCGGCGCCGAAGTCTACCACAATAAATCCGTCGCGTGGCCCTACGAACCAGGATCAGTCTTCAAGCCGCTCGTCATGGCCGCCGCCATCGACGATCACGACGTGACGCCAAATACCCAATACAATGACTCCGGCCCAATTAAAACCGATGAATATACGATCAAAAACGCTCTGGAAAAATACTATGGAACCATCACGATGACGCAGGTATTGGAAAAGTCTCTGAACACCGGTATGGCCTTCATCGCGAGAAAAATCGGGAGAAATCTTCTGTATAACTACATCATGAAGTTTGGATTCGGTGAGAGAACCGACGTCGAACTGGACAACGAAGCCACCGGAAAAATCGAACACTTCACCAAGTGGGCCGAGTCGGAACTCATCACGCACGCCTTCGGACAGGGTATCACGGTAACTCCGATGCAGATGGTCACCGCGTACGGAGCACTCGCCAATAAAGGGACCATGATGCAGCCATATATCGTTGAAGAAATTCAACAGGCCAATGGAAAAATAATCAAAAACGATCCACATATCGTGCGACAAGTGGTCGGTGAAGAAACGGCAAATATGGTAACGGAGATGATGATCAGCGCCGTCGAACGCGGGGTGGCGACGCACGCCGCGGTTCCGAATCACTACCTCGCCGGAAAAACTGGAACCGCGCAAACCTACTATCGAGGAAAACCTCTCACCGGACCTGGGACAACCCTCGCATCAGTGGTCGGCTACGGCCCCATAGACAAGCCACGATTTGTGATTCTCGTAAAACTCACCCGTCCGAGACTGAGCGAGTGGGCCGACGCCACCTCCGCTCCGATTTTTTCACAAATAGCAAAATTTCTCTTCGATTACTACAACATTCCACCGGACAAAAAAACATTCATCCCTCCAACCGCGATTGGAGTGGAATAAGCAACACGCGAATCGTATAACAATTAAAATCGCAGTCCCTTAATTTTCCCCCACACCTCATTCGCCATCTTCCAATCGAGATGGTTCATAAAATCTTCGAGGTATGATTTTCGATCACTCCCATAGTCGATGAAGTAAGCATGTTCATACACATCCAGCACGATGACGGGAATCGCACCCCACACGCCACCCTGATTGTGCATGTCGCCAATGTAGTTATGAAGTCGTCCATCATTGGTATCGTAGGCCAAAACAGCCCATCCGCGAGCCGACATACCACAGGCTTTGAAATCAGCGATCCACGCATCCACCGATCCAAATTCGGCACTCAAGGCCTCCCCAAGCGCACCCGAATCTCCAGAACTCTGCCCCTCTCCACCGAGCACGCTGAAATAATCTTCATGCAAATAGACACCATTTGCCGCAAATGTTTCTTCTAATTTAAGTGCACGAAAATCACTAAACGTCACATTATTTCCAAGCGCGCGATCAACACTTTTCAACTTCTCCTCGATCTCATTTTTTTTATTCACATACCCGACATACAATTTATCATGATGGATCTCCAGCGCTTTTTCAGAAATATTTCCAACACGTCGAAGAGTGAACGGGAGTGGCTTGGCATCGTACGACATAAAAAATAGTTAATAAATAATGGTAATTTCGGTATCAGCATACTCTTTTCAGGGTATGACGCAATAAAGATATTTCCTCTTGTCGTGATAAAGCAAACAAACTACTATAATACCAAGAAGTTATTGAGAGATTTTTTTCTCACCCGTACGTCACATCATCTTCACCCTCACTCGGACCCTACTTCTCAAAAAAGTGGGGTTTTTAAAAGTGACATAAAAACAATTACAGTGCATGGAGTTCGATAAGACCGGCGCGTATGTTACTCATTCCATCATCCACATTCTGAAATTTTTTCGTTGTAAGTGCCTGTTGGACACGCTTGGCATTCATCGCAAGGACATCAAGGATTTGGACAGCGCCATCGTGTCCATCATAGATCGCTTTTACCTCGGGAAACACAATATCAGAAGAGCCTGACTCGGCAATTTTTGTACTCACTTGCAGGGTACGCCAGGTGGTCTGACCCGCAACCGCACGTCGAAGACCGGGCATAATATCGAGACCTAAATAGTGAAGATACTCTTTGGCCTGAGGAGGCTTCGGTTCAAAATGACGAAATTTTTCAGGTATCCCAAGTGCATTATCAAAGAACTGACCAAAAGGATTTCGAAATGGAGCATTAGAGGCGAAAATAGAAAAATTCTGAGGAGAGAGACCGGGAACTGAAAACTGAATATGGTCGGCAAGCGATGTACTCGTAGCCATATTACGAGGCTTCGGAGCCACAGAAAGTGGCGTAACTCCATCCATATCGAGTACACCATCAGAAAATTCGCGCCGATGTTGCAAAAGATAATCATGAATAGTGTTCCACTCGTCATGGGTACACTCAGCATACCGCATCTTTCCTTGAGGAAGTGGTGCGACATGTACTCCCATCTGCTCCAAATGCTCTACAAGCTGCTGGGCATCGCCCTCAAAATGTTTATCGTCCGAGCCAATAGCGCCAATGAGTTGACGCATACATGATCGAATTTCGACATCTCGAAAAAATCGCATCATAACCAATCTCTCCTCTTCCTGCAATCCATCAAGAGTTTGCGTTGCGGTAGCGAGAACGCGCGGAGTATCGGACGAAGAAGGAACGGAGATTGAACGAGAACTTGAGGGAGAAGGGTAATAAGTACCAGGAGAATCAACATCAACATGAGAACTATGAGAACCAGAATCAGAACGAGTATCCATATAAGAACAGATTAAGAATACCAGAATTCAACAATAAGACAACGTTGCCGCTTCGTCAACAACGTAGCAGCATTTCAAAAAGAATCACCGAATTTTAGCTTTATTTATGCGAAAAAAACTGTTGTAAGCCTTTCAACAACAAAATAACATCTTCTGGTATTTCCACAAACTGATGAGTACCTCCATTGAGCATATCGACAACTCTCTCTTCAAGAATTTCGAGCTGCGCCAAAAATCGATCATGCAATTCATAGGTACGACGTAACTCAGGAAGAGCATCTTCAAGTGTCCCAGAAACAGCGACAGCCGTACCGCGCTGAGTCCTCGCCACGGCACTCGAACGAAGAGAGAGATACTCGGCAAGCGCCTCTTTGAGGGCGGGAATCAGGTTGTCACGTACAATCACCAAAAAATCAGCCACATCTTCAAAGGATCGAGAGGGTGCATAGGTTCCACGACTCAAAAACGTCACACCGCGCTGAAAAAGATTTTGATACGTACCATGTCGGAGATCAAGTCGTGGCAGTCGCTCACGAAGATGTTCTTCAAGGGACACGGGAATAGGCGCAGTAGCTTGAGGAGAGTTCAGAGAAGGCCCACGATACTGGACAGACCCATTACAAAAAATAATCCCGCGACTCAGCTCATCACGATGTTGCTGAAGATATGACATCACATCACGCCACGCGGAAGCATCCATCCATAAATAATTTTGAATATGAGGAAAAAGATTGAGGGAGAGCTGACGAAGTCGGATAAGGCAGTTAAGAATTTTCTGATATCGATCATAATACACCGCGATTTCACGCGGAATATCACGAGAAGTCCGCCTCATATAGGCCATGGATTCACGGTAAAAATCATGAAGATCAATGTCATCAAAAGCCGAGACCAGCTGAGCAACTTCTCTGCGAGTAAAAACATCATGCTCAAAACGACAGAGCGTCGGATCAAAAGGAACAGGACGAACGGCGGAATTGGCAGCACTCGAAGCCACCGCAACATCATTGCCACGCATGTGCTCTAGCAAGAGTATCCCTTGGGGGCCATCAGCTTCAGAAACAGGAGGATCAGATTGAATATCCATAACAAGAAATGTATCGGCAACAAGATATAATGGATACGCGAAAAAGAGTCAAGAAAAGTTGCGCAAAAATAGAATTCCTAGTCATCTATAGGCAACTTCATATTGAGGTCACTCATGGTATCGGCATCGTTCTCAGTATCGAGATAGCCACCAACCTGCAAATCCCAAAACTTGCGATACAGACCACCGGAGCGCGCGATAAGCTCACTATGCCCTCCCTCCTCAACAATCTCACCATGTTGTAACACAAAAATTCGATCCATCTTCATCACCGTAGAAAGTCGATGCGCCACCACAAACGTGGTTCTATTTTTCATGAGATTCAAAAGTGCTTCTTGTATCAATGTCTCTGACTCAGAGTCCAGACTACTCGTCGCCTCATCCAGAATAAGAATCGGCGCATTCATCAAGATCGCACGCGCAATCGCGACACGCTGACGTTCTCCGCCAGAAAGTTTCACGCCTCGCTCCCCCACATAGGTTTCATACGAGCGAGGGAAGTGCATGATAAACTCGTGACAGTGCGCGAGTTTTGCCGCAGCCACAACCTCTTCATCCGACGCATCACGACGACCATATCGGATATTTTCCATGAGCGTTCGATGAAACAAAATCGGATCCTGCGGAACCAGAGAAACCTGTCCATGCAAAGAATCCAACGTCACCTTCGAAATATCATGATCATCAATACGGATCGCTCCGCGTTGAATATCAAACAACCGCAACAGCAATTTCACAATCGTCGTTTTTCCGCCACCACTCGGCCCAATAAGTCCAATCTTCTCACTCGGTTTCACATGAAACGACAAATCACGAATCACATCCACATTATCTTTATACGAAAAATTCACACGATCAAACTCAACAGCGCCACGAGTCACGCGCAACACCATCGCCGCGTCCACATCCTTCACCTCATGAGGCATCTGTAAAATTTCCGTCATTTCTGCGGCATCAGCAAGCCGTTCATAGAGTTGGCGAATCGTGCGCCCGAAGTCCCAGAGCTGCGTATAAATCACGAGAAGATATGACTGAATCAAGGCAAAATCACCAACCGTCAGTAACCCGTCACGCCACAATCTCGCAAAATAATAGAAGGTCGCAAGTTCGAGAAGCACCATGAGAAAACCCTGCACAGCATCGATCACCTGACCAAAATCCCAGGAATATTTTTTATGTCTGAACCACTCCTTCGTCGTCTCATGAAAAGCGCGCTCTTCAAAAGAAAAACCTGAAAAAAGTTTTACATTGACACTGTTGGTAATGGTATCGGCGAGGCCAGCGGTGACTTTAGTATCATGCTCAGATGAACGCAAATCGTACGGTAATTTATAGATCGTCAGAGCATAATTCATCCCAAGAAAAAGAAGGACCCAGGCAAACACCATAAATCCAAGAACGGTATGGAGATAAAAAAGCACGGAAAGAATAATGGCGATTCGCAAAAAAAGTGGAAACAAAGACCAATATATTTTATCGGAAACATCTTCGAATGCGGCGGAAATTCGATTCGCTTTTTTCACGAGCGCTCCACTGAAATTATTACTGAAAAAATTATACGAATGGCCGTGCATATAGGCAAAACACTCATTCATAATATTCGCCATGACGCGTGGCTGAAGAAAATTATTGATAAATCCCGACGCCCTCCACGTCAACCACTCAAACATACCGAGCGCAAAAATTCCCATGATAATTCGAATAAGCTTATCGTACATCGCGTATCGTTCGCCGCCACTACTGAGCACATTAAAAAAATCCTTAAAAAGAAACGGCGCCGCCATCGCCGCGCCAATACTCAAAACCATAATCGCCAGCATCGATAGCACCACCAAACGGTACGCAAGAACGTGCTTCAGGTAAAATTGCAATGTAGCTTTAGTTTGGAATTTCATGGCTTATTGATAACAAAATCTTCAATGAGACTATACTTATACAACATTTACAGAAAATAAGCAAGCGCGGACGCCAGACATCAAGAAAACAAAGCTAAAATAGCTTTGAATATACTTGGCAGGGGCGGAGGGAATCGAACCCGCAACTGCGGTTTTGGAGACCGACGTGATACCACTTCACCACGCCCCTGTGAGCCCACCAAGGATAGCACAAGGTCCAGCCAAGAAAAACCCTAACTTTCAGCTTCGGCCAGCACCGACTATTTCCAAAGCTGATCACGCAAAAGCGAAAAGCAGCTTGGAGCCCTGAGGAGAATTTGCTACAATTCGGCGGCCATGCACGCGCATTACGCCGCCCTAGCTCAGTGATAGAGCACCCCCTTGGTAAGGGGGAGGTCGAGGGTTTGATTCCCTTGGGCGGCTCCAGTGAAATGTACCCCAAAAAGTAGACACAGAAAGATGTTGTTATTGTTTTCTT
>CAYHPV010000003.1:0-11776 GCA_964358735.1 uncultured Candidatus Peribacteria bacterium
AAATAGTTCTAGCGTGTATTTCGATTTTTCTGATATGGTTTGCGCGTATGGATATTTCACTCATTGAACTCGGGAAAGCGGTGGTGCTCGGTGTCGTGGAAGGTGTGACCGAGTTTTTGCCGATATCGTCGACGGGGCATTTGATTGTCGTGGGCGATTGGATCGGGTTTGGCGGACCAATGGCCGCTACTTTTGAGATCTTCATTCAATTGGGGGCGATTTTGAGTGTCGTGTGGCTGTATCGCCAGAAAATCTTTGATTTTTCTGAAGGGTGGCTGCGATTCTGGATGAAAATTTTCGTGAGTTTTTTGCCGGCGGCGGTGATTGGATTTTTTTTCCACTCGTATATCAAGAGTCATTTTTTTACCTCGGAGACGGTGGCGCTCGCGCTGATTGGCGGAGGTATCGTGATGCTGGGGATTGAGTATTTTTTAAAGAAAAAAGATGTAGTGATGGATGCTGAACGTGTTAGTTTTACGCAGGCTCTGTGGATCGGCATCGCCCAAATTCTGGCTCTGGTACCGGGAGTTTCGAGGTCGGGTGCGACGATTATGGGAGGCATGCTGAAAGGACTTGATCGAAAAACTGCGGCGGAGTTTTCATTTTTTCTCGCGATTCCGACGATGTTTGCCGCGACGCTCTATGATCTCTGGAAAAGTCGGGATGTGCTTTTTGTCAGTGGTGGCGTGCAGGATATTTTGGTTTTTGCGATTGGTTTTCTGGTGGCGTTTGTGAGTGCTATTGTCGCGATTAAAACATTTATGAAATTTATCTCCACCCATTCATTTAAAGGATTTGCGTGGTATCGAATTGTTTTTGGAGTCGTGCTGTTATTTCTTTTGTAAATGCGAAAGATCGGGATGACTCGATGGACGGGAGTTTTGCATGAGAATCGTGTAGACCGCCATGATAAAGAGACATAGCGGACCAAGAATGAGGAGCGAGCCGGTGATGGGCCAGATGTATTTTTTGAAGTTGGCGACGATGATGATGTAGAGCGCTGAAGTAATAATATTTGCGACGAGCGCGATGGGAAAATATTTTCTGGCACTCATGCGCGATGTGCCGGCGACGAAGGCGGTAAGCGGTCGGAGTGTTCCGCTGATTTTTCCAATAATGATGGTGAGGGCGCCATATTTTTCAAAAAACTGGTACGTTTTCTGGAGAAACATTTCGTATCGGTGGGTGTGGTTGGTCACCCACGCATTTCCTTTGACTCCAAGATAAAAACTGATGCCGTCGGCGGCGAGGCCGGTGGCTGTCGAGGCGATGATGAAGTGGGGGACGAGGTTTTGCTTGAGTGCAATAACCGCACCGGCATACAGTAAAATCGTTCCCGGCATGACGTATCCGACGATCGCAAGTGACTCGAAAAATGCAATGACGCCGATGAGTGCTGTGAAGGCGAGGTCGAAGTTTTTGATATTCGCGACGAATTCGTTGAGAATGGTGTTGAAGGTGTGCATAGGATTAGATTGCCGATTTAGATTGCCGGGAGTAGCTGCTTTACTTGATAAAGCATTCTTCCGTTATCTTTCAGCCATTTTCTGTGCGTTGCGTAGTCGGGCATCATCGAGGCGACGTGCGTCCAGAAATATTTTGAGTGGTTGTGATGGACCGTGTGGGAGAGTTCGTGAACGATCACGTAGTCGAGTATTTCCTGCGGAGCATTGATGAGGCGCCAGTTGAGGTTGATATTTTTTTTCATGCTACATGAGCCCCAACGGGTACGGGCACTTGAGAGCTTGAGGGAGCGAAACTCGATGTTGTGCGCGACCGCGTAGGCATTGAGCCTTTTTGTGAAGAGTTCGCGGGCCTGTTTTTTGGTCGCCGTCAGAAGTTTGCTATCGATTTTTGAGTGCTTTCTCTGTGTGCGCTTTTTGCTACGCGTGAGGCGTGTCAGGCGAATAATTTTCCAAAGGAATTTCATGCAGGGTTTGTGAAAAACAGATAAGCGCAGAAGATGTAGAGTGCGATCACGAGGAGGCCGACGTAGGTTCCCAGGTGATTGAAACCACGCTTGCGGACGGTCTGAGTGAACCAGTAGAGCTGCCCGAGCAGCGCGAGGGCAGCTGCCGTCAGTAGGAGATATCCCGGAGGTGTTTTGAGGGCAGGGGGATTCATTTGTATGAAATGAAATACCGATGCGAGGTAGGCGAAGTAGACCACTCGATGAACATTTTTCCAAATTCCTGGTGTGAGTTTGGTGACCGCCCAGTCGCTCGATGTCGCGGCCATGATGAAAAAAAGTGGGAAGGCCATAGATCCAAATATGACGGGATTGGTAAATGGATTGAATGAAAAATAGATGATCGATGGATCCCAGTTAAACATAAAGTGCGTCGCGCTCAGCACATGTATCGCGATAAAAATAAAACCGCCAACCCCGAGATATCGTCTGATCCTCCAGTAGATCGAGTAGGCGGGATTCCATTTAAATATGGAACTCGAAAGGATCGCGAAGGTGAAGTAGGTGGCTCCAGAAAAGCCTGATGCGCGAATCAGTGACGTGATAGGATCTTGCGGTGGTTCGCCAAAGACATACTGATACGCGAATTGCAGCCCATAAAAAATAAGTGCGAGGCCGGTGAAAATAAGGAGCGTTTTGAGGCTTGGGGCGTCGGGTGGCGGTGGAGATGATGCATCCGGTGCTGCCATACTGGCTGCAGCTGTACCGGTGTTTTCTCCTTCGCATTCGATAGCAATATTTTCACCTTCAATCTGAACGCGAAATGTTTTTTGCGGGCGAATGGCTGGCAAACCCCTTACTTCTCCCGTCGTGACATCAAATTTTGCACCATGCAGGGGACACTGAATCACGCTTCCTTCCAGATCGCCTTCGCAGAGCGGTCCGCCGGCGTGTGAGCAGGTGTTGTTCATCGCATAGATTTTTTCTCCTACTTTGAAAAGTGCGATCTTTTGATTTCCGATGGTCTTGCAGAGCATCTGTTTTCCTCCGAAGTCACTCATGGTCCCTATCGTGACCCACTCCTTTTTTCCTGAACTCTTTTCCTTCAATACATGTGGTACTTTTTCAATTTTTTCGCCGGTTCGAGCGAGTGAAAATATCTCAGTATATTCATCTTCTTCTCCCAGTACCATCTTCTTCAGCCGCATGCTCATACAGGTTCCGAAGACCAGACCATTTCCGCCAAGACCGGTGGCGACGTATATTTTTCCCGCGTAGTGAGGGTGCTCAAACGCAT
Organism: uncultured Candidatus Peribacteria bacterium; assembly: GCA_964358735.1. Classification (GTDB taxonomy): domain Bacteria; phylum Patescibacteriota; class Gracilibacteria; order UBA1369; family UBA12463; genus CALREA01. Next base: position 3,207 of record CAYHPV010000003.1, read on the forward strand.
AGGGAATTCCATCCTTGCTCATAAAAATACTTCCCGACCACTGATAGATGGTCTCATGTTTTTCTTTGAAATATTTTTCTGCGAAATTTTCTAGTTTTTCAAATGCTTCCGGATCAGGCTTTTCAGCATCGCACCCTCCAAGAATAATTGTCTTCTCGTCGATGCGTCGATAATAAAAATAGGGCTCGAAGGTGTCCCAAAAAAGATCTTCTGAAATTGGCGCGTGCTCCTGGTAGCGCAGCCCCAGGACGTAGGTGAGCTTCGGCGTTACGATGTTTCGAAGTTCGGCGAGTGGCGCGATGGGTAGGCCAGTGGCGCAGATGATTTTTTTTGCGGTGATGGTATGTCCATTGACGGCTACGCTTACACCATTTTCACTCACTCCAATGTCGGTGACTTCGGACTCTTCGTAGATGGTGAGATTTTTTCCGGTACACTTTTCCAAAAGTCCTCTGAGAAATTTCCGGGAGTGAAATTTTCCTTCGCCTGAGAATTCTATCGCTTCTTGTAATGGAAATTCAGTGTTGAGTGCTGCATTTTTTTCTACCATCTGGATGGCGCTCCATTCATCTAAAAGCACTTCATCTACAAGTCCTTCATCCCCTGATTCGTACGATCCAAAATATGTTTTACATGGAGTCCAGTCGCAGGCGATTTTTTCGTCGTGAATCGTTTTAAAAATAAACTCCTGTGCCGCTGCGCCCGCGGCAAAAAGTTTCTGCGCAAATGGAGCACCATATTCTTCTATGGTATGGGCGATTGATGTCTCCGGCACACGTGTGAGAAATCCAGTGGTAAGACCGGTGTCGCCGGTGCCGATATGATTTTTTTCGAGAAGTATGACCGATGTTCCACTTCGAGAAAGCTGATAAGCGGTCATCACTCCGACGATGCCTCCGCCAATGATGACGACTTCGGTGCTTTCATTTTTTGAGATGGCCGGAAAGAGCTTTTTGTCGGGAACGGTGTCGAGCCAGGGAGAGGTGTGCTTTGGATTCATGACCGGATTGTATCACAGGAAGCTGAAATGTACGATTTTATTGACTTTTTGGTCCTGGAGCGTACACTGGGCCTCGTAAGTTTCTTTTAGTCACACGTTTTCGTTAGCCGTTAGCTTATCTTCTTCTACAGGAGTTTGCAGGCCAGAAACTCAAGTACTAGAAGAAAAGGTCGGCTTACATTTTTATTTCCCCCAATTTTTTTTCATTACTATGGCAAAGAAATTATACGTTGGAAATCTTCCATACTCTTCAACCCAGGACACCCTTCGCGACTTGTTCGCACAGGCTGGTAACGTTGAGTCTGCGATCATCATCATGGATCGAATGTCAGGCCGTTCAAAGGGCTTTGGCTTCGTTGAAATGGTATCTGATGAGGATGCCGCAAAGGCAATCGAGATGTTCCATGATCAGGAATACGAAGGTCGAAAATTGATCGTCAACGAGGCTCGCCCTATGGAGCCACGCGCCGATCGACCACGCCGAAGTTTTCCACCACGTGAACGACGTGAGGAAAGTTCACCATCTTGGTAATTTTTACCAACTGGTACAACTTCCAGGTTCATTATTGAACAACTGAAAGGGCGATTCTCGAAAGGGAGTCGCTCTTTTTTGTGGTATAGTGTCTGCGCTATCTTGGTACTCTTTTTCGTATGCGAATTATTTTGGCCTCGAGATCTCCGGCACGGCGAGAGTTGATGAAAAAACTTGATGTAACGTTCCAGTGTCACGTAAGTGGATATCATGAAGATATGCACGCGTACAAGCACGCGTGGAGGTTGGCACGGCATCTGGCGCTTGGAAAGGCGAGGTATGTTGCTCTGAAGTTTCCTTCATCGCTGATTATCGGTGCGGATACCTTTATCACCTGTGATGGAAAAAAAATTGGCAAGCCAAAATCAGTCATCGATGCCAAACGAATTATCCGCTCGATGAGTGGGCGAGTGATTGGCGTGTATAGTGGGGTTGCGGTGGTAAAAACAGATGCGAAAGGTGACATTATTATGGAGGATTCGCGGCATGCTCTTACGCGGCTGCATATAAAGAACATGAGTCGTGCTGACATTGATATTCTGGCACACCAAAAAAATGCTTTAAAAATTTCTGGCGCGTTTTCCATTGAGGGTGAGGGCGGCAAGATGATTACGAAAATAGAAGGGGATTATGATAACGTTATTGGGCTGCCGATATTTCTCTTGAAAAAAATGCTCGCAAATTTTCTATGACCACGCAAATTTTGTATACCTGCGCACATTTCCTACGACCAATCGATCGGTTCTTTTCCGTGCAACTCGAGGTAAGCGTTTGCGCTTGAGAAATGCCTGCATCCGAAAAAACCGCTATAGGCTGAGAAAGGCGATGGGTGAGGAGCTTTGAGAATCAGATGCTTCGATGTGTTGATTCGTACCCCTTTTTCCTGCGCGTATCGCCCCCAAAGCAGAAAGACGAGGTTGGATTTTTTTTCTGAAAGGAGGTCGATGAGGTGATCGGTGAACTCCTCCCATCTTTTTTTTTGATGCGAGCCGGCCTTTCCGTGTTCGACGGTGAGGGTGGCATTCAGAAGAAGTACTCCTTGCTGCGCCCAGCGATCGAGATTTCCTGATTTTTCGGTGGTGATCTGGAGGTCGCTTTCTATTTCTTTACAAATATTCTTGAGAGATGGCGGGAGTGCAATGTGCTCACTTACCGAGAAACACAAGCCATTTGCCTGACCTTTTCCGTGATAGGGATCCTGGCCAAGAATGACGACTTTTACCCCATCAAATGGACACATTTCGAGGGCACGAAAAATGAATTTCGGTGGGGGATAGATCTGTTTGTTGCTGTATTCATCTTTTACAAACTGTGTGAGTTTCTGGAAGTACTCCTTTCCAAATTCATCCGTGAGATGCTGCTTCCATGATGGTTCCATGCGTACGTCCATGGCCGTAGTATACGTTGGCTTGGCATGGAGCTCAAATAGTGCTATATTTCTTCCCTATGAAGCCATCGGAGAAATTATTTGATGTCATTAATGTGGGAGGCCTGATGGGCACGAGTCGCCGCATTGAAAAGGCTCTTCAAGCACGCGGCAGGGTGCGATATGTGACTACGGTATTTCCAACTCCCGTTAGTAGCGCGCGAGAGGATCCACAAGAAGGCGTTACGCGTCTCATCGCCATGATTGAAGAAAGAGTTGTCGATATCCGTGTGAAGTTTGGTGAGCCACGCGTCAAACTTGTTGGATTATCCAATGGCTCCTGCCAGGCTCTTGTGGCCGCCATGCAGACGAATTTTCGTGATATTCTTTCTGTCATGAGTATCGAGGGGCCTCTTCATCCCGATGTGCAGGTTGCTCCACCTCCTTATTCGCCTTTGGCGGCCTGTACCAAACATTATGCCAGACGTCCTGAGCTGATGCGGCAGGTGTATGACTATCTCTTGATAAACAGGATGATGCATCGAGTCACGATTTTGCGCGGAAGTGCGCATGACGATGTGGTGCCTCTCGAAGCGCAGGTTTTCCCCGGTGACTTTCATGGACGCTTAGTAACTTTTCCTGAAGCCATTGATCATGATGACGGAGGCATAAAAGCACAACTTTTTTCAAAAGGGTCCGCGAAACATCTTTTTTGGAGTGATGCAAAAATGGCTATGGCGTGCGCGGAAATTGAATCCGGTGGCATCGAATAGTGGAGAATTCCACAGATTCATTCTGCGGCGTGAGGGCGATGCTTAACTTTAGTTCTTCCCGTTTTCGCTTTTCAATCCCAGATGTTCTATGTCCTCCAGGAGCTCAAGAGTAGCCTGTACTGATGGGTTTTGCGTATTGAGGAGTATCATTCTTCCACTGTATAATCTTGCCAGCGGTCGCAAAAATTCGTCGCCCCATGATGGTGAAAATGTGTTCACACCCTCGAAGTGGATTCGTAATTCTTCGTCTGATTTGAGGCTCGTGAGTTGAGACTGGAGTGCGGCAAAGGCCTCTTTGCCAAGTTGTCTTGAGGTGAGCGTGGTTCCGAATCTGTGAAGCATGATTTCCATGGCTGGTTTTTTATAAAAAATAATCAAAAATGTATCCGCGCGAGACATCCATCGATGATGGTATCATTTTTTTCTACGACTATTTCGCTATCTCCGTTTTTGAGTTTCAGACGCGCGCTCCCGGTTTGAAAAAATAATTCCATTGGGTTTTTTGTCATAATCCGTCTGACATATTTGAGTCCGTTACCTCTCTGCTCCGGTGCTCTTCCGGTAACCACTTCGGTGAAAGCAACCTTCAGTGCCTCTTCGTCATTCTGAAGAGTTGGCCTTACTCTTCTGAGACTTTGCCATATGCCCTGGCCTCGATCTGCCAGTACTACTATTTTTTTTCGCAGATCGTATCCGAAAAAAATTCCCGGAATATCCCGCCATAAACCGAGATTATGATCAAATGAATTATTTCCAATCTCTCCTGCCGTTGAACTCACGAGTGAAAAAATGTTACTGAGCTCCGGTATTCTCATCATTTCGCGTTCCATTCCCTGGAGTCGTGTTTGGAACATGGCACTGGTTTGACAATACACATCTTCTGCAAGTTCGATGCCTACGGGTCCTGTCGCCCAATGTTTTGCGAGCGAAAAAAGATCGGTGGCCACTCTTTCTATGTCTTCTAATCGATAGAGTCGATGCGTCCCTTCTCCTGCCCGTATTGATGGTAATTTTCCACTTTCGTCCCATCTTCTTAGGGTCATCATGGTAACTCCAAGCATGTCGGCGGCCTCTCTGATGGTGATAAGTTTTTGCATTTCAGCTTTATTTAAAACTATACAAAGTATAGCAAACTATACAAAACTATACAATGTTAATTTTAATGTATATTTTGACATTACACGGAATACAAAATACGAGGACTGGGGAGGAAAAATACTTCGTATTTTTCTACTGGCGGAGAGACAGGGATTCGAACCCTGGAGACGCTTGCGCGCCTAATAGTTTTCAAGACTATCGCCTTCAACCACTCGGCCATCTCTCCACGTTTTTTGGTTGCCTGGAGATTATACCAAGCGTTCTAGAATTTGCACGGCAAATTTTGGCTTACATTTCATCGGGAACCTCGATACCGATCAGTTCGAGGCCGGCTTTGATAATGACTTTTGTGGCTTCGGTGAGCTGGAGTCGACTGGTGCGGAGGGTTTCGGACTCTGCCTGAAGCACGGGTACATCGTGGTAAAATGCGTTGAACAATTTTGCCGTTTCATAGAGGTAATTGGTCATGATGTTTGGACGGTACTCTTCTGAAGCGCGATAAACCACCTCGGAAAATTTGAGGAGCTCTGCTGCGAGGTAGAGTTCTGTGGGAGTTTTTTGTGGTGAGGCAGATCCTGTTTCATCTTCGTTTGTGGCAATAGCATCGAAGAGGGTAAATTGCTTATCGCCGCCTTTGCGCTTTTCGATTCGTTTTTCGGTGGCGGCTTTTTTGAGAATGCTATTGGCGCGAGCGCAGGTGTATTGGAGATATGGAGCACTGTTGCCGTCGAGTGAGAGCATCTTGTCCCAGTGAAACACGATATCCGTGGAACGATTTTGCGAAAGGATATTATATTTTACCGCACCGATGCCGATTATGCGCGCGAGGTCGGCGTGTTTTTTTTCTGGAATGTTGGAGCTTTTTTGCGCGACGATGGCTTTTGCACGGTCAACGGCTTCGAGGAGGACTTCATTCAGTCGGAGAATATTTCCCTTTCGAGTGCTCATCTGTGAGTCTTCAAAACTCATGCGGCCAAATGGGACGTGAATAAGTCGATCTGGATCTTCCGGGGTGATCCACTGGAGTTTCTTCCCGGTCTCGAAAAGCTGCTGGAAGTGCAATGACTGCGCACTGTCCACCACGTAAATCACCTTCAGCGGATTCCAGGTTTCGAGACGGTACTTTACTGCGGCGAGATCACGAGTTCCGTAGAGGGTCGCGCCGTCAGATTTTTGTACGAGAAACGGAGGATACTTGTCGTTTTCGCTTTTTTCATCTTTGAACTTTACGACGAGCGCCCCTTCTTCACCGACTTCGAAGATGCCTTTCACTTTTCCTTCCTGTAGCACCGTGTCCATTTTATCACTGTAAAAACTTTCACCCTGGATTTTATCGAAGTGAATACCACCGAGCGCGTCGTACGTTTTTTGCGTGTCCTTGAGAGACATCGCGACGAACCACTGCCAGAGTTTTGTATTTTCTTTGTCACCTTGTTCGAGTTTTTTAAACTCGTCACGAGCTTGTTGTTCCAATTCTGCTCCTTTGCCCGCGTCTTTTTCCACTTCATCATGGAACTGGACGTAGAGTTTTAATAATTCTTCGATTGGATCTTTCTCAACTTTTTTCTTGTCGCCCCAGAGCTTGTAGGCGACGGTGAGCTTTCCAAACTGGGTGCCCCAGTCACCGATGTGATTGATCGCGATGGTTTTGTATCCGAGAAACTCATACATATTGTGAATGGCCTGACCGATGATCGTCGAAAGCAGATGGTGTACACCGAGGGGTTTGGCGATATTTGGAGCTGAGTACTCGACGAGGACGGTCTGCTTATTGCCAATGTTTGGCCTGATGTACGGCGGATCTTTGTCGATGATTTTTATGAGCTCATGGCCAACCCAGCTGCTATCGAGCGTGAAGTTGATGAAACCCGGTGGTGCAAAGGTGATCGAGGCGAGATACGCTGGTTTTTCCATCGCCATAAGCAGGAGCTCGGCAATCTCTTTCGGATTTTTTCCCAATTTTTTACTGAGCACCATTGCGGTGTTGGTCGCGTAGTCGCCATGTTCTGCCTCTTTTGCCTGTTCGACGAAGGGCTCGAAGTCTGTGGCATCTTGGCTTTCCGGAAATGCTTTTTTCACCGCGTGCTTGATGATGGTTTTTATTTTTTCACCAAGAAACGGAAGATCTTCCTGTTTGATCGGCTCTGGATGCTTGATAAATTTTTTGGTGAGCATCTCAATGAGCGAGAGTTCGGTTTTGGAGGGTGGAGGAAGGGAAACTTTAGGAACGGGGGCGGGGAGCTCTTTTTCCTGCTCAACTATACCTGCTGGTAACAATTTCTCCTCTGCGGGTGGCGGTAAATCTTTTTCTGCTATTGGAGCTGGCAACTCTTTTTCTTCATTGGGAGGTGAAAGTTCTTTTTTTATCTCCTTTATTACCGCCAACGAGAGCCCACCTTTTTCCTTTTTGAGTTTATCGAAATTTTCCAGGAGCTTCTGGTGAAAGGCGAGACGACGTGGATCTGGCTTGTACTCCGAGTCATTGAGGCCTGTTTTTCCGGCGGCACCGAGGTCGATTTCCGTGATGGTTTCTCCGATGATGGCCATTTCCATCGAGCCGCCACAGTAGGTTTTGATGGTTTTTTCCATTTCCTTGAGAATCACTTTCATTTTTTCGAGGGTGATGTCGCCGATGGTTTCCATGATCCAGACGGCGTTTCTGGTGTCGGTGGTGAGCGCGGTTCTTTGAGAGAGAAAACTTGACCAGTCCCGGGTAAGTGCGCCGGCACGATCACGATAGATGACTTCGTGCGCGGTGGTGTGTTCCAGTTTTATCGATGCACGAGGGCGAAATGGCTCGCCACCACTTGCATGCGCCAGCTCGATATCACCACATACCTCGTCGAGATCGAAACAGGCGATGGACATTTCGTATTTTACCGAGAAGTGGAATGCGAGATCTTCCAGTGCATTTCCATAGGTAAGGTAGTCAACTTTTTCAATGGTTTTTAAAATATTCAGCAGGTGTGGCTCTTTGGTAATTTTTTTCCAGAGCTCGACGGATTCTCTGTGTTCGGGTGCCAGTTTTTTCAGCTCTTTCTGCTTTGAGGCGATCGCTCCACGAACGAGCTGAGGCACGACCGAGCTTCCGCGAGCATTATTCGCGTTTTTGATCATAACCATGCCGAGGAGGAGGCGGGGTATCTCTTGAGAAATGGCTGGGGCGATTTTTAGCTTCATAATCTATCGTGGGTTAGCTTCAATGTATCAGATTACCCTCCTTTCTCCAACCCCTTACTTATGGCTTAATCATCATTGACATTTATGACAATATTTGGTACAATTACATGAAATAAAAAAATCTAAACAAACATCCTATGTCTCGTTTTTTCAAAACAGTTCTCGGCTCTCTTCTTAGTGTCGCGCTCATCGCTATCTCCGGTCTTGCGAGTGCGGCTGTTACATCTCCGTCTGGCGATACGGAAGTTCCTGGCGATGTTGAGCAGGTGAGTGTCGAATCGGGAGATGCTTCGGTCAAGCTTTCGTGGGAGCTAGCTTCGGATAATGTCGCCGTCGCGGGGTATCGTGTGTATTTTGGAACTCAAGAGGTGAAGAGTGATAATACGAATGTCTATGAGTCGAATGTGGATGCCGGTGATGTCATGACGACTATCGTGAAAGATCTGAAAAATGGAACGAAATACTTTTTTGCGGTGACGGCGTATGATGCCGCGAAGCATGAGAGTGATAACTACAGCCCGTATGTCTGGGCGGTGCCGATGAAGAAGGTTGTTTCACAGGCGGGTGATGATGCTGTTTCTTCTGATGGAAAAGTCACGGCGGTGGCTCCAAAGACTGGCG
>CAYHPV010000003.1:11876-22659 GCA_964358735.1 uncultured Candidatus Peribacteria bacterium
GATGATGCTGTTTCTTCTGATGGAAAAGTCACGGCGGTGGCTCCAAAGACTGGCGACAAACCTGCTGCTCCTGCGGTGGAGAGTGGCCCAGATACGACCGCTCCAGTATTTAAAAAAGCTGAGGCTCTTAACACCAATCAGGTTCGAGTTACTTTTTCTGAAAAAGTAACCTTGCCAAAGGAAAAACCGGAGAGTGCGTTTACCGTGGTTGATAATTACTCATATGAGCCGCTCAAAGTTTCGGGTGTTACGGTCGATAGTGAAGATGCGACGGGTGCCAGTTTTATTCTTGAGACCGACGCGCAGACGGCGGTGAGTGAGTATGTCATTACGGCTGGAATCGAAATTGAGGATCTCGCTGGAAATCCTATTAATAGTGGAACATCTGACACGGCGCCTTTCACCGGAAGTGCGCTGACAAAAGATGAGTATGCTGTGTTGCATCCGGTTGCGGCTGCGAAACCTACCGTGACTGCAGAACCTGCTGCTGATGTGCCTGTGGTTGATGAAACCGTGGTCGCTGCGGTGACCGATGATGGGACCGCTGAAAATCTTCCTGATATGGGTGCTGCTTCGACGGAGTTTGCTCTCCAGGAAGTGGTGGTGGAGTCGGAGACGACGGTCGTGGTGAAGTTTTCTCAACCGGCTGTCTTTAGTATTGATTTGACGGAGAATTTTGAGATTACGAAAAAAGGTGACTCTACGGCCATTTCTCTCGATAGCATTTTGCTCGATGACAATAAAAAAGATGTGCTTATTACCACGGCTCTTGAGTCTGGTGTTTCCTATGTTTTGAAGGTGAAGGGTGTCGTGAATGAAAAAGGCGCAACGCTTGCCAGCGGAAAAGATACCTATGAATTTTCAAGTGGCGCGGCTGCGGTGGCTGATACGACTCCGCCGGAGGATGTGGTCAATCTGGTAGCCAAGGCTCTCAAAAATATGGGTGCGAAGTTGCAGTGGCTGGGCAGCAAAAACTCGGCAGGTGATCTGCTTGAGTACATTATCTACACCAGCACTGATGCTGGAAAAACCTATGGAAAAGTCGTTGCCCTTGGAAAAGATGCTACGGCCTATGAAGTGAAGGAACTGCAGGCTGGAGAGCACTACTTCAAGGTGACGGCCAAGGATGAAACCGGCAATGAGAGTGGCGGAAAGACGGTGAAGGTCCGGATTGTAGAAACGGGACCAGGTCTTGGACTTGTCGCCCTCGCTTCGCTCGGGCTCGGCCGGATTTTCGGACGAAAAAAGAGGAAGTAATTCAGGATTTTGTTAGAACCCTGTAACTTCCATATGCTTTACTAGAGGCATGTGGAAGTTTTTTTTATATTGGACGGGTGCGATCTTGGTGCTCGGGTGGGTGAGCCTGGTCTCGCTTCGGGCGCTGCCTGATGGACGATTGCATATCTACGCGCTCGATGTGGGTCAGGGCGATAGCATGCTTTTGCAAACTCCCGATGGAAAACATATCTTGATTGATGGTGGTCCCGGTTCGGCGGTGGCCGAGCCGCTCCGCAAAGCGATGGGATTTTTTTCTCGCAAGATTGATCTCGTCGTGATAACGCATTTTGATCAGGATCATGCTGAGGGATTTCTCTCGGTGCTGCGGGAGTATGAGATTGGTGCCGTTCTTATGACTGGCGTGGAGCAGAAGAGTGAGATTCAGCGCGATAGTATGCGTGTGATTTTGGAGCGCGATATTCCGGTGTGGATCGGATGGAGCGAGCGGGATGTTATTCTGGATCGTGGTCTGGTGATGGATGTGATATGGCCGCGAACATCGCTTGCTGGAAAGTATTACAAAAAGGCGAATGAGGTGGGAATGGTGTATCGGTTGCTGGTGGGCCGTCCTGATTCGCAGAAATGCGTGCTCCTCGGTATGGCCGACACCGGCTTTTCTACTGAAGATTCTCTCATGCGAAGTGATCGCGCATCGCTTGACTGTGATCTGTTGAAAGTTGGCCATCATGGAAGCCGTTATAGCAGTGGCCTCGAATTCTTGCGTGCGGTCTCTCCCACGTGTGCACTCATTTCCGTGGGTGCAAAAAACAGGTATGGGCATCCACATCCCGATGCACTTGGTAGGCTTGGGAAAGTGACCTCTTGCGTGCGACGGACCGATCGAGAGGGGACGGTGGAGGTAGTGATTTAGAGCTTTTTTGCTTTGAGTTTCTTCTTTTTCTCTATGTCTCTCCAGAGTCTCACTACTGCGTCCATTTTTTTTTGTATTTCCTTGGTTACCGGAACCTCTTCCACTTTATCAATTCTTACCCAATTTGCCCTGACGGCAATTTTTCCGTCTACATAATCGGACAATAATACACGTATAACAGCCGACATTGAAAGATTGTCTTTTTTAGCCTTTTTTGCGGCTCGCTCTTTCGTCTTTTTGTCGAGGTAAATAGTGGTCGTCATAGGTATATGGTATTTCTATGGTATTTTAATATATATTCATAAACTTTGCAATTTGATTTTTTTATTCATAGGTATCAACTTTACCCTGTGCAATATCTTCCATAAGTATTGATAAATATTTATCGAGCGTATATTCAAATTCTGGATTTTTTATACTCATATTATTCCCAATAGTATCATTTTTACTTCTATATAAGAGAAGAAATGCGTTCCCTGTTTGAGTGTTCACTAAATACAATATTCTTCTGGCCCCCTGAATAGTCGTTGCGTATACCTTATTGAGCTTTGAATTTCCGGGTAAATTTACACCCTTAATATATGTAAAAATTCCTCTTTTATAATATTTCAGAACGGTTTCTGTCTCGATGAGACCGAGTGGACCTTTCTGAAGTTCCTTCGCCCTGATGGTATGTGAAATTATGACTGCCATAAAAGCAGTCTAGCATCTGGCTATTACCAATCTCTAACCGGTAATTAACATCTTTGTGAAATCTTTCTAACATTTTCCTTACTAAATATCCACCTTCTGAATCTCTGCACCGAGACTGCGCAGTTTTTCATCTAATCGCTCGTAGCCGCGGTCGATGTATTTGATGTCGGAGATGACGGTTTCGCCCTGGGCGGCGAGGGCAGCGAGGACCATGGTGGCGCCGGCGCGGATGTCGCAGCTGGCGACTGGTTTGCCGACAAGTTTGGTTGGGCCGATGATGAGGGCCTGGTGCGGATTGAGGAGTTCGATGTGGGCGCCCATTTTTTCGAGTTCGAAGAGATAACTCAGACGTCCTTCGAAGAGGGTTTCGAAGACTTTACTGACACCTTTGCCGAGACAGAGAAGGGCGCCGAAAGGCGCCTGGAGATCGGTTGGGAAGCTTGGGTAGACACTCGTGCGGAGAACTTTGACCGGTTTGATTTTTTTTGCGGGCATGATGTGGGCGGTGTTTTTTTCTATGTTGAGTGGAATGCCGGCCTCTTCCATTTTTTGCCAGAAGCTGTCGAGGTAGTCCATCTGCAGGCCGTGAATTTTTACATCGCCTTTCGTAACCGCGGCGGCGAGCGCGTAGGTTCCTGCCTCGAGATAGTCACCAGTCACGGCGTACTTGGTGCCGTTGAGTTTTTTGACGCCGTGAACGGTGAGGTTGTGCGTGCCAATTCCATCTATGCGACAGCCCATTTTTTTGAGGAAATGGCAAAGATCCTGGACGTGTGGCTCAGCGGCGGCGAGACGGATTTGTGTGGTACCTGGGGTAATCGCGGCGAGCATGATCGCATTTTCTGTGGCGGTAACGCTCATCTCTGGAAGGACCAAGATGGCCGGCTCGCGTTTTTTCCAGACGACACTGAGATTTTTTTCATCTTCGAGTACCTCGGCTCCCATTTTTCGGAAGACGAATGAGTGTGTGTCGAGCGGACGTTTTCCGAGGACGCAACCACCGGGATAGGTCATGTTGAATTTTCCATGTCGCATGAGGAGCATCGGTGCGAGCAAAATTGAGGCGCGCATTTTTTCGATGAGCTCTTTTGGTGGCTCTTTATATTTGAAATTTTTTGCGTTGAGGGTGAGGGTGTGATGTTCAAAGGTGTATTCAATATTAAATTCTTTGAGAATGGTGAGGATTGAGTAGACGTCGTTGATTTCTGGAACATTGGTGAGGGTGACGATTTCGTCGGAGAGCAGCGCGGCTCCAATAATAGGAAGGGCAGCATTTTTTGAACCGCTGACGGTTACCTCGCCTTTGAGGGTGTTGCCACCACGGATGAGAAATTTTTGCATGAGTGCAGTATAACCGAGAGCCCTTTCGGCGGCTAGATAGGAAATGAGGAACTTTGCTCTTGCTTGCCAAAGCTGGTTCTGGTATATATGTCGAGGACACAGATGTTTACTAAATATAGCTTTTGTGTTATAATTCAATTCTATTACTTGCGACATACTATTTATGCCAGACCGTCCAGATCGATTACATGCCGTTTCCGATGCAGATACTTCGCTTGATGTGATTCCGGCTGAGGCTATTGCGGCGCTTGTTCGGGGTTTTGAGTCGAAACATAGTGGCTTTCCTGCTTTGAGCCACATGGCACAGATTGGGACGACCGTTGTTCGAGTACAGGGATCTCCGAGCTCCTCTGAAGCTGTGAATTCTCTTGTGACCGTTACCTTGAATCGTCGGGATCGTGCGCCAAGGATGACGCTTGAAATTCAGTGTGACCCAAGGGGTGGATTTCATATTTCACGTATATCATTTACGAATGGTATTGAATATTTGAGATGGGATGAGGACGGAAACAAACTCGATAAAGTCCAGAGTGTGCGTACCCTTTATGAGGGTGATGCCCGGGAGATTCATCCTGAGCGACATACGACTCTTGATTTGCATATGATCGAGCGCGCTCTTGAAATTCTGGGAAAGTATCTTGCGACTCCGAGATTTTCTTCATCGCATCTCTAGTTTTTTTTATTACCGATACTGCATCGCCTCGATAATGTGTGAGGCGTCGATCAGGGCGACGTGATCTTGCTGCATGTCGGCGATGGTGCGGGCGAGTTTGATGAGACGATGAATGGAGCGTGCAGAGAGCTGGTTGGCATCGGCGAGTTCCGTGAGCCTGATTTTTGCGCTGGCATTGAGAGGGGCGAATGTACTGATATTGTCGGGGGTGAGATCGGAGTTCGAGATACATGATGTACCGGCGTAGCGCTGCCGTTGACGAGTGACGGCGAGAGTAACCTGTTCTTTCAGATGCTGGGCGGATGTGGAGGTTTGATACACTACGGCTTTTGCGTCGGTGTTTTCCATCGTGATACGAATGTCGATGCGGTCGAGGATTGGTCCGGAAAGTCGCTTGTTGTAGCGTTTTATGTCACTCGGGAGACATTTACAGGTGATTTTTTGGTGGCCGAGGTAGCCGCAGGGGCAGGGATTACTGGTGGCGAAGAGGAGAAATTTGGCGGGATAGGTGACGCTACCACTGGCGCGAGTGATGGTGATCGTCCGGTCTTCGAGTGGTTGGCGGAGCGACTCGATGGTGGAGCGTGGAAATTCGGAGATTTCATCGAGAATGAGGATGCCGTGGTGTGCGAGTGAAATTTCTCCCGGGAGGAGCTCGGAGGTTCCCCCAATGAGGGCGGCGGTCGATGTCGTATGGTGAATACTGCGAATGGGACGTCCGTGCGCGTGATTGGAAAAAATGTTGAGTCCGCGCAGCGAGTGAATCGCGGCGACTTCCAGAAAGGTGTCGTACCGAAGGGGCGGCAGAAGGGTACGAATGGCACGCGCCAGCAAACTTTTTCCGATGCCTGGAGGACCTGAGAGGAGGATATTGTGTTGGCCTGCCGCCGCGATCGCGAGGGCACGCTTGGCCGTCTCCTGGCCGATAATATGGGTCAGTGCGTCGTCTTCATTCTCGTCTGCCAATAAACCTGGAACTGACTCTGTCGTCTGTTTTTTGCTCGTATCTCCCTTGAGAAACGCAACAGCCTCTCCAAGATTTTTCACCGGAACCATGGTGATATCCGAGACGAGTATCGCTTCCTGAAGATTTTCGTCTGGCAGTACCACCGTCTCGATCCCTATTTTTTTGGCGAATAACAGTGCCGGAATGATTCCGTGTATGCCGCGAATGCTTCCGTCGAGCGAGAGTTCTCCGAGAAAAATGGTTTTCTTATCGGGGATGGGAATCTGTTTCGAGGCGGCGAGAAGGCCGATGGCCATGGCGAGATCGAATGCCGGTCCGTGTTTATGCACATGTGCGGGCGCGAGGAGAACTGTTTTGCGCGTCGGCGGATAGGTGTATCCGCTGTTCTTGATCGCTGGACGAATTCGCTCCCGGGCTTCTAGAACCGCGGTATCGGCGAGGCCAACAATGGCGAACGCGGGAAGACCTGGAGAGATATCTACCTCTACCTGGATCACTCTTCCCTCAAGACCGAAACTGGTTATTGCATAGGTTGAGACCGGCATGCACCTATCGTAGCGCATGGACATTACAAGATCTTAACCGGGTGTTAACATTATTCTTCTATTTTTCTAACAAAAAGATTACAGCGCCACCATATAATCCGCACTCTTTCCTTTGATAAGCATTTTCTTTTCCGCATCAAGAAAATACATCTGCTCGATGGTCTCTTCTGAGTCGTCCCAACTTTGTATCATTTCTGGCTTATCGGCACTTTCCATCGCTATGCGCTTGAGCTGCATTCTTTCTTCTTCGATTTCAATGTACCAGAACGTTTCACCACTGCTCCATGCTATCAGCTCTGGTGCGCTTACTGACGCCGGTATTTCTGTTTCCTTTTTGGTCTGCATATTTACAAGAATTATCTTTGCTGTGGTGAGCACGGCTATCCAGGAGCCCGATTCCGATGGCACCATGCCAAGAATTTTTCCCGGGATCGTCGAGATGAGCGTTCGTGATTTTTTTTCTGCATCTATATAATAGATAGACGTTTCTTCTTCGTCGGAGTACGCCTTCACCCTCTCCTCAATCCAAACTTTCGAGGCATCCGGCGTCATGACGATTTTTGCGTTTTTGAGCGGTTGTGCAAAAAAGGCGATAATCTCTTCTGCCTTTTCTTTGGTGGCGGCTTTTTTTATCAGTGATTGCCTGCCGGTTTCCTTATCAATTTTGAGTGAAAACATGTTTGCGGCTCGCGTCGGTATTGCTGTTCGCGTTTTTTCTTTTTCGACGGCGACTATTTTTTGCGGGACTGTTTCGGATACTGCTTCTTCGATAACCACCTCTTCTTTATTCAGAACGAAGGTCCAGAGCGCATATCCACTCCCGGCGATCATCAGGGTGGCAATAATCCAGAGGGTGATTGGCCGACTTTCTGTTTGCGGAACATCTGGCGTTTCTTGGAAAATTTCTTGATCCATGGCTGTTTACGAGAGGGGAATATTTTTGTAGTGAATCATTTTCTTCGTTTTTTGTGCGTGGTCGAGATAGATGGCGATGATATCGACTTGCCAGGGTATGAAACCGTTTTCTTGCTGGTAGCATTGTATCGTTTTTTTCATTCTCTCGATTTTTTTCCGATTGACAGCTTCTTCGGGGGTGCCGAAAGTCAGCGTTGTTCGTGTTTTTACCTCGCAAAAGTGGATTATTCCTCTTTCTATAGCGATAATATCGATCTCGCCAAATCGCGAGTGGAAATTTATGGCGATAATTTTGTAGTTGCGGGAAATGAGAAATTCTTGCGCAATCTGCTCTCCTTTTTTTCCGACGATGGCTTTTTTCTGCATGCTGATCACTCTAGCACATCGTTCTTACCAAATTCTAACATTTTTCTGACAAATTCTTTAAATGAGGGAGATTGTGTGTCACACTGTGTTTCCAATTTGAGTTGTGAATCTATGAGTGAACTGTTTGGAAAAGTACCGCCGCACAGTCTGGATGCCGAGCGAGCGATACTCGGCGCCATGTTTGTGGATAAAGAAGCCGTTATCAAGGTTTCTGATATTCTTGTGGCCGATGATTTTTACCATGACGTGCATGCGATTCTGTACCGGAGCGTCATGGAGCTCTATGATCGCCGTATGCCGATTGACGTGGTCACCTTCACGAATTACCTGGAAGATCGCAATCTGCTCGATACCGTCGGCGGTGTCTCTTTTATCGCGGAACTTTCAACGGAAAACTTCACCTCGTCGCATGTGGTGCAGTACGCACTCATCGTCAAAGAAAAGTCGACGCTGCGTAAACTCATCAAGGCGGGTGATCTGATTATGGCGCTTGGATACAATGAAACTGACCCGCTGGAGGAGATGCTGGAAAAGGCTGAGAAGTCGCTTTTCAATGTGTCCCAGACCTTTTTGAAGGATAAGTTCGTGCATGTTCGGGATGTGTTGACTCAGACGTTTGAGAAAATTTCGAATTTGCATGATCCCGAAGCGAAGCAGAAATATCGTGGTATTCCGACAGGCTTTGCCGATATGGATAATTTATTATCGGGTTTACAGCCTTCGGACTTGGTCGTGATCGCGGCCCGTCCATCCATGGGAAAAACGGCGCTTGCTTTGAATCTCGCGCAGAATGCGGCCAAACGTGGATTTGGGGTTGGGGTGGTCTCTTTGGAAATGTCGAAGGAGCAGCTCGTGGAGCGTATGTTTTGTTCGCTGCTGCAGGTGGACTCGTGGAAACTTCGCACCGGAAAACTCACGGATGAGGATTTTGCACGCATTGGTGGCGTGATGGATGAGCTGAACTCGATGAAGATTTTTATTGATGATACCTCCGGCAGCTCGATGGCGGAGTTACGGGCAAAAGCGCGTAGGTTACAGATGGAACAGGGTCTGGATCTGCTGATTGTCGACTATATGCAGCTTATGAGTATGGGTGGTGGCATGAATGCGAATCGCGTGCAGGAAATTTCAGAAATTTCCCGTGCCCTGAAGCACCTCGCGCGCGAACTTCACATTCCGGTCGTGGTGCTGTCGCAGTTGTCCCGTGCGGTCGAGTCTCGTCCGGTGAAAATTCCGCAGCTCTCCGATCTTCGTGAATCGGGTGCGATCGAGCAGGACGCCGACGTCGTGATGATGCTCTACCGTGAAGATTACTACGAAGAAGATTCCCAGCGAAAAGGCATGCTCGATGTCTATGTGAAGAAACACCGAAACGGCCCCACCGGAAAAATCGAACTCATGTTCAAAAAAGAGCAGATGCGCTTCGTGACGGTCGAAAAGTCGAGGAAGGCCGCGGAGTATGTGATGGATGATTAGGCCTGCCCACTTGAAAGTTTTTCCTCGAGAATCCGCTCGATATCCTCCGTCAGGAGATCAATGCCGCCAGACTCAATATTTAGGGTGACACCGTTTCCTCTTGTCAATTTTCTATACCGCTTTTGACGGGGCGCCCCGTCGAGTTATGTCAAATTCAGCTTTGAAGCTGAGAGCCCCCAAGGGAAACTCCTGCTGGAGCTCGCGCGCTCTCCAAGTTTATCAAGTTCAGCTTTGGAATGAGAACCGTGCACTATAAGAATTAACTATATATTTTCTTCAAAATATGCTAAACTATATATAGTTCTAACGATCATCTATGACTACATCTGAGAAATTGAAGCTGATTCAACGGTTTTCTGGGCTTACCCAGGAGAAGCTCGCACAAAAGATTGGCGTGACATTTGCGGCACTCAATCGATGGATCAATGAACAGGCTACTCCTCGTCCGGGGGCGCTTGAAAAAATCAACGAGCTGTATCGGGAGTATAGTGGTGAAAAAATTATTTCTGAGGATACACTGTTGGCGAAAAAAAATATCCTCAGAGCAAAAGGCACCAAATACGATCATGTACTGCAATATATCTTGTCTCGTCCAGATCTCCGGGATCAGTTCGATCTTTCTCTTACCTATCATTCCAATAAAATTGAGGGGAGTACCTTGAGTGAAAATGAAACTGATGCCATTTTGTTTCATAATAAAGTTATTCCAAATA
This sequence comes from uncultured Candidatus Peribacteria bacterium, assembly GCA_964358735.1. GTDB lineage: Bacteria > Patescibacteriota > Gracilibacteria > UBA1369 > UBA12463 > CALREA01. The sequence goes on from CAYHPV010000003.1 coordinate 21,715, forward strand.
AGACTCTAGTCGAGCAGCTGGAGGCAAAAAATCATCAAACGGCTCTTCATGTTCTCTTTGAGTATTGCATGACTAAAAATTTAATCGATGAAAATTTTATTCTTCGTCTTCACGGAATTCTCATGAGTGGCATTCATCCTGATGCTGGCACTTATCGTCGACATGCCGTGCGCATTGTGGGTACTCGAGTGGTCACGGCAAATTATGTAAAGATTCCTGATCTCATGGAGATGCTTTGTCAAAAAATAGCTCAAGGATCAGAAGATATGATCGCGCTCGTGAGTGAAGCTCATGCACAATTTGAAAAGATTCATCCTTTTGGAGACGGAAATGGACGTATCGGAAGGCTTATTATGGCTGGCATGCTGCTTCAGCATAATTTTCCTCCTGCGCTCATCAAAAATGAAGATCGCCAGAAATACTTCATATATCTCAGCAAGGCGCAAGAAAGTGGAGATTCGAGTTTACTCCAGGACTTTGTATGTGATGCGATATTGGAGGGATTTCAAATCATGGAGGAATAAACCAGTGAGATGTTGCATTTACCCTTGAGAATTCGAGGCTTTGGGCCGTATACTCAATTCGCTCTATAATTATAATTTCATGTTTGGACTTTTTGGAAAAAAGAAGGATGATAAAGTGAAAAAAAATAATGCCAAGCAAACTGTGAAGCCCGCATACCAGCATCAGGAAAAGCAAGAGTCCAAGCAGCCTCTTGAATATTTTGATCGATTGAAGAAATTGGAAGAGATGCGGGCTAGTGGTGTGCAGCCATATCCGGAACGATACGAGCGAACACATACGACGATGGAGGCACGTACCCTGGGGGACAAAGGGATGCGTGAAACTGAACTCGTCGTTGCTGGCGGCGGAGAAGAGATCATTCTCGCTGGTCGAGTTATGACGTTTCGATCGCATGGAAAACTTAGTTTTGCCCAGTTGCAA
>CAYHPV010000004.1:0-18102 GCA_964358735.1 uncultured Candidatus Peribacteria bacterium
GGGGTTCTTACGGTTTTGTGCGTTATGTACCCTCAGGCGCCTATTTTCACGCTGATGTTTGATGAGGCGAGCATGGCGAGCCATTTCTCCCCTGAGCGAGTGATTACTTCCTCCATGCAAAAGTGGGCCCGGTGGCCGGGGCGACTTTATCGACTCTTTTTTGCTGATATGCCACGCGCGATTGAGGAGTTTGATTTTTCCGGATATGATATCGTGTTGAGCTCGAGTCACTCGTACGCGCATGGCGTGCTGACCCCCGTTAAGACGAAACATATTGCCTACTGCCACTCCCCTGCACGGTATTTGTGGGACTACACCCATCAGTACATGGAAGATCACCACTATTCTTGGTTGAGCAAATTTTTTATTCAGCGAAAGATGCAGTACGTTCGCGAGTGGGACCGTCTCGCTTCTGATCGTCCTGATTTTTATATTGCAAACTCGGGTGCGGTGGCTGGTCGGATTTCCAAGTACTATGATCGAGAGAGTGATGTGATCTATCCACCGGTGGATGTCTCTCGATTTTCCGTGAGTGATGCGAGTGAGGATTATTTTCTCATCGTCTCGCAACTTAGTCCGTATAAGCGTGTCGATCTTGCGGTGCAGTTATTTTCCAAATTGGGAAAGAAGCTGGTGATTATCGGGAGTGGTCCACAGGAAGCTTTTTTGCGACAGATTGCCGCGCCGTGTGTCGAGATTCTCGGGTCTAAAGATGATGCGGTGGTCGGTGAATATATGAAATATTGTCGGGCGGTGATTTTTCCGGGTGAAGATGATTTTGGAATCGTGCCTTTAGAGGCGATGGCCTGCGGAAAACCGGTTCTCGCATTTGGTGCCGGAGGGGCTTTAGAAACTGTGGTGCCGGGCGTCACAGGTGAGCTGTTTGGTGCGGCGACGATCGAGTCGATGGAAGAGGGCTTGGCGCGGTTGATTTTGAATAAGCATCTCTATAAGCAACGTGCGATACGCGAACATGCGGAGAAGTTTTCGCGAAGCGTGTTTGAAAAGAAAATCAGGCAGTTTGTGAAGGGGGTGGTGTAGACTACCGTTATGATGAGGGATTTTTCATTTTAGCTTTGAAGGTTCAGATCTTGTATTTATGAGGCAATTTTGATATGATATACTTGTAAAAGAGATCTCCGGCCGTGGTTTTCGTACCACAAGTTAGCGGGGGGTCTTTTTTCTTGTCATTCGGGATATACTGAGATGAAGAATTTTTCTCCCGTTCTGATATTTTCCTTTATCTGCACTACGAATGATTCACCATTTGGTGCTTTCCCTCTAAAGCGATAGAGCAACACTGAGTTTTTATTTGGATCTTTCCTGATCTCAGGAGGAATACAGGAATTTTGAATAGTATCAATCCCACAGGGTAGACATTTAAGTCTTCGGATCTTGTCTCTACGATTCACTTTATCGTCAATGTGCTGCCAAAATAAACCCAAAAATATCTTTTGTTTCTTAAAGTATCTTGAGCGCACGTGTGCTCGACGTTTGCTTTTGCCGCAAATCACATCATAGATTCGTTTCGCTCTTTTAAAGATTTCTTTCAGGTCTGTTCCTGGAATTTTCCCCGCCTTTGTTTGATAGTACTGCATTCCTGAATGCTAGCAAAGTGCACCTGGTGTGTCAATCTGTTTTTGGCTTATATAAGCCTTTTGTGTAAGATTTTTGTTAGAAATATTTTAAGAATTTTTTAGAAAAATGTCAGAAAAAATTCAGGATTTTTTCATAGACGCTCCAGGCGAATATCTTTTTCTTTTTCGGAGAGTGTTTCAATAATAATCCGCGGTAGCTCGAGATATTTTTGAGATTGAGGCGCGCATTGATGCGTCCGATCGATCGCTTCTGTAATTTTCTTCCATGTGGCCAAATTATCACACCGAGAAAGCGTAAACCGTGGCGAGCCTTTATTATTTTGTCATTCTTGACATTGAGTTCGAGCTTCAGCGTACTCTGAAGAAATGTAATCGTACGATTTCGAAACTCTTCGAGCTCTTTCTTTTTGCCAGCGATCAAGATAAAGTCATCGCCGTAGCGCATGTATTTCTGTGGCTTCAGAGTATGCTTCACAAATCGATCCAGTTCGTTCAGGTACACATTGGCGAAAATTTGGCTCGTGAGGTTTCCAATCGGCATGCCACGCCGTGTGTGTGTGTGTGTGTGTGTGTGTGTTGAGTGCAAAACTTGTCACTACTTCGTAGATCAGCCTATAGGCAGATGGATTTTTTACTCTTCGAGCAATAAGACTCAGGAGTGTTTCCTGATCGACACTATCAAAAAACTTCTTCACATCGCCCTTCCAAATATACGATCGTGGGTACGATTTCAAAAATCCTTGAGCGCGTTCTATCGCTCCCATCAGCCCTTTATTTACTCTGCATGACCATGCGTCGTAGATGAATGTTTTGTCGTATATTTTGTTTAAATAATCGTATATCAACCTATGCACTACACGATCCCGAACCGTCGATACCGACACTTCTCTCCTTTTATTATCGCACACCATAAAAGTTTTATATCCTCCGTGTTTATATACGCTTGTCGCAAGATTATCATGGAGCTTGTGCAGATTCTCCTCCAGCCGATATTGAAATTCATGTAAATCATATGACCACTTTTTCCCTTTCCTAAAGACAAACCAACTTCTCCAAATATTTCCTAAACTCACGTCTATGGACTCGCTTCCCATCATCAATAAAAGTTATGAAGCCTATAGAAGTATTGTATCAATCAATGATGCGCTTGAAAAGCGTTGGAGATATTCTCTCGGCGCAAGTCTCGAACAATCGATTCTTGGCTTTCTGGAGCAGTGCATCATGGCCAAAAATGCGCCGAAATCACTGAAGGCCGCATATCTTATCAAAGCGAGCAGTCAACTCGAAGTGACCACTCTCAAACTGAGACTCATGCTGGAGATGCAACTGGCGAATGAGACGAAAATTTTCCAGATGCAAAGTATTTTGAGTGAAATTGGAAGAATGCTCGGAGGATGGCTTCGAGCATCACAGAGTTTATAAAATATTTTTGAGAAAAGCACATCTCCGTTCATCCAAGGCCGACACCGAAGGTTGTCGTTCGAATTGTCAGGATTGTTCCTGTTCAAGTTCACCTGGTCATTGTTCCAATTCGCGTTCGGCAGGTTGTCAGTTGTTGACCAGATATTTCAGAAGCACATCTGTAGGCGCACCCACAGTGCTTGCATTGGCTTGCTTTTTACACCCTACCAAGGGGTCTATCTGGCTCAAACGTGAGGGGAGATGTGCTTGATTGCATATCCAGACTTCTTATTTCATGCAAAGTCTTTTTTTGAATATGCAGAGCGTGGTAGCCCCAACAAAAAAAGATGCTGGGGTGACTATTCACCACTTGTCAGCATCTTAATTGAATGTAAGGAAAAAATAAAAGAGAAAAGAAAATTGAGAATTAAATACTAAACTTTTTCTCCCCTCACCCAAGGCCGACACCGAAGGCCGTCGCCCGAATCGTCAGGATCGTTCCCGTCCAAGCACACCCGGCCAACGTACCAATGCGCGAACGGCAGGCAGTCAGCGCCTTGTGGACGTTTAAATGCGGTGTAAAATTTACGATCAAGTACTTTTCCCTGAGCTCGAGCATCTGCTGCCGATGGAACAGCGGCTTCTTGTGGCATGAGATCCAATCCTTCATTTTGGTATTTTTTCTCATAGAGGTCTACCATTACTTCGTTCTTTCGAGTTCCGTCTTTTTTATCAACTCCATTCACGTAATAAATTTTTGGGTCGAATGGCATATCTTCCTTATCGGTAGTGAGACCAAATTCCCATTCTTTCGCGCCTACATTCGCCCATCCTTCACTCCAATGACAATGACCATTGATAGTCTTCAAGAGTTCCAATGCTTTCACGGGAGGGATGAATTTGAGGCGAACTTCTTCGTACGCTGCGATATTTTCGAGTGTTTTGGCTGAGAGGCTGTTGAGCCAAGCCGTGACTTCTGCTTTTGTCTGAATACCATCAGTTGGGATCTTGAGTTTTGTCAAGGTTTCTACGCTGGATTCATACTGAGCAGCGATCGTATTGATGAGTTCAATTTGTTCTGGCGTTTTGACGTCTTCGATTTCATCCAACATCCGTACGAGCCTGATTCGCATTGCTTGAGTATCATCTCCTGCTCGAAATTTTGATCCCATTATAGCTGGTCGGCGATCTTTGGGTGGAAGATTTTGGAATCTGCTGAGGGTGCGTGGTGCGTGAAAATCGAGATCCTTTTTATTGTTTGAATCAATTCGGTGTTCTGAACCTTGGTATGGGGTTTCGCCTGGGGTGGACATATTTTGAAGTATAATTGACTAAGGTTTGTATTTTACTATATTTTATGTATTTTGCAAGTAATTTCGTAGGATGGGATGATGTGGGTAAAGCTGAGTGGCTTTGGGAATTTTTGGAGTTTCGAGGTAGTTTGGTGGAAAAAATATGCTAATGTAGTGGCCCATGAGTGACGTTTCTCTCTATCGAAAATTCAGGCCGCAGACGTTTGCCAATCTGGTTGGGCAGGATCATGTGAGGGTGACGCTCACGAATGCACTGAAAAAAGGCCAATTAGCCCATGCGTATCTTTTTACGGGGCCGCGTGGAACGGGGAAGACGTCGACGGCACGGTTGTTTGCCAAGGCGATTAACTGTTTGAATCTTGGGGAAAATGCGGAGCCGTGCGAGGCGTGTGATATCTGTCAGGATATTACGATTGGACGACTGATTGATGTGATTGAAATTGATGCGGCGTCCAATACGGGTGTCGACGATATGCGTGAACTCATTGATAAGTTGCACTTCGCCCCGACACGGGCGCGGAACAAGGTCTATATCGTGGATGAAGTCCACATGCTCTCGAAGGGTGCGTTTAATGCCTTCTTGAAGTCTCTCGAGGAGCCACCATCGAATGTTTATTTTATTTTGGCAACGACCGAGTCCCACAAAGTTCCGGATACCATTATTTCCAGATGTCAGCGATTTGACTTCAAGCGAATCGATGTAAAAACCGTGATGGCGCGGTTGGCCTATATTGGACAAATGGAGGGGGTGGCGGTTGAAGAGGAGGCTCTCGAGATGATTGCGCGACACGTGGATGGAGGACTCCGAGATGCGATTGGTTTATTTGAACAACTGGTGGTTGATGGATTTCTGCGCGCTGAGCATGTGCGGGCTATTTTGGGTGTGGCCGGAAATAGCGCTATTGAGCGGTTTTATGAGCTTCTTGCTGGCAAGGATGCGAGTGGTGCGTTGCATGTTATTCAGGATTTGTATGCTGAGGGGATTGATTTCGTGCAGTTTACCAAAGAACTTCTGGAAAAAATGCGAAGCGAGATGCTCCACGCGGTTGAGACGAAAAAAATGGATGAGGCGGGTGCGTTGATTCGTATGATTGATATTTTTCAAAAGGCCCTTGATCAGCTGAAGAATGCTTTGATTCTTCAGCTTCCTCTCGAGGTCGCGGTGGTGAAGTATGCGAGTCCGGAGGTTGCCTTGGCGAGTCCTGTGACGGTGGCGCCTCTCGGTGTGATGATGGCACCTGTGACGGCCGTACCTGTGGCCCCTGCCGCGATGTCTGTTGAACAAAAAAATAGTGCAGTTTATTCGGCTCCGGTTTCAGTAAAATCTGCTCCAGTAGTTCCTGTGGCTTCCCCTCCCCTGCCGGAAAAAGTTATGAGCGGAAAAATGATTACGCTCGAAGAAATTACAAAAGAGTGGCCACGAGTTACTGAGCGCATCAAGACCCCACGCCTTCGAGTATCGCTTCGTGATGTCAGGAATTTTGCCGTTGTGGGGCATGTGGTAACGCTTTCTTTCACCGCGAAGTTCCACCAGGATACCGTGAGTGATCCGGCCATGCGAAGTGAGCTCGAAAAAATCATTGAAGAAACTCTTGGTGCCAATGTGAAAATTGAGTCCGTTCTTGAACGGGTTGAGCTTCACTCAGCGATTGAGCATATGCGTGAGGAGGGGGCTGGTGTGGCGCCGGCGCCGGTTCGTGATGGGTACGCGGATGATGTGGCCGCGATGTTTGGCGGCGAGGTTGTCGATTAAATCAGGAAACTTGGCTTAAAAAAACTTTAATTTATCGCCATTGCTATTTTCACCTTGGTGCGAATTTCCTTTCGTTGTGTCTTGAGAGTCTCTGCGAGTCCATTTTCTCCCATTACCTTGAGCCAGTCTCTGGAATCATTGACCATTTTTTTCATTTTTTCACAAAAAATTTGCTGCTCTAGAAATGTTCTCTCGTCTTCTTCTGGGATATCTCCTATGGCTTCTCTAATCCTCTCAACCAACTGGGCGAATTGTTCTTTTATAGCGGCTTGTCTACTCGGATCTCTGCGCCCTCTGGAAATGAGTTGTTCAATATCGCAACTCGCTTGGTTCAATAGTTGTAAAAATTGCTCTTTCGATGGCATCGACGATTGCCGGGGTCGTTGATCTTCCAAGGCTTCTTGGCCTCTTGTATTTTGATCTCCCAATGTTGGAATGGTTCCTAATTGCATGGGCACTATTGTAGGATCTTTTTTTGCTGAGTCAATGGGAATATACCAAAAAGTTTAATCATGAGGGTGAGATAAAGCTGATAAGCTCGGCTTTATTAGGCAGGTGCTCTATATTTCATTACCAGTTCATCGATCGCGTATTTTGGATTTTTCTGATCTGGCCATGATGCCACTTGCCACTCTTCGCATGGTTGATTTTCGTTGTTTACAAGACTCATGTGCGTTAGGCGTTCGTGGGCCGTGCAGAGGGCAACTATCTGCGAGGGGTCATGCACTTGTTCAAGGGCAAACCGCTGGGTGTGATGAAGGATGATATATTTTTTTACACATCCCTTGAATTCACAGATGCCACGAGATCGCTTCAAAATGTAACGCTGGATTTCTGCCGGGATATGACGGGAGGTGGCCTGTATCGCTGATGGGTTTTGTTCTTGAATCTGCTGTTCTTCTTGCGCGAGTGTTGTTCCTCTTGTTTGGAGTAATTCTTTTATGAGCTGATTCCAGTCCCCATCTTTTCCGTTGAGTTTTTCTAGCTGTTCGATGAGTTGTGGTTCGAGCTCGATGGCGAAGATTTTTTTGATGGATGCTGGAACGAGATCAGATGTTTTGGATTCTGAAAGTTCTGCACTATCTGCCATCTCGATGGCTTGCTGCTGCGGTATATAGATCGTTTCCGAGAGCGCGCGCTCTCCGAATATGTCAAGCTCCGGAACTTTATCAGCAACCATATTGTTGCGAGATGACAACTTCATGATGGATGGGTCTTGTTGTATTTTTAGCTCATGCACATACATTTCCAGTGTATGCTGGCTCATGGTTTTTATTTTTTCTGACCAGGATTTTTGATTGTCCGATGTCAGGAGTAAAAGAATCGGTCGAATGATATTGATGCCACGTTTTTCTATGATCTGCATGATATCTGGCATATGCTCGACAGTCTGCATGATGCGGAGGCCATCGATGGTAGTTTTGTGACTCATGCTGGCGAGTTTGCTCGTATATTCGGAGAGGCTTCCAAATTTCTTTTTTTCCCAGACACGTTCGCGATCAATGGCGGGTAGCATCATGATACACTTGCGCATCCACTCGCGGGCGTTTTTGCCGTAGGTTTGGAATTGGGTGTGGAGGGCGTTGATGTGTGTTTTTTGAGATGGTGCTGATCGTGTTGTGATCATTCGATGTGTGGATATTTGCATGGGGATTTTTTATGAAGAATTATAGAAAAATTCTAGCAGAAAAGCACTCGAAGAACCATGAAAAACCATGGATAGAAGGCATTTTCTCGTGACAATCATCAGTGATTGTTGTATGGTGAGTATTTGCTCACCTATTCATGAGGAACGAGTGTGGATGCGTCGTCGTTGCTCGCCTCTTGATCATGATTTATTTGATGTTTGCTCACCTATAACTCGACGAAGTGGGCATAAAGAGTGAGTTAATGGAGATGGATCGTAGCCTGTCTTGCTTGAAAGTCAAATTTTAAGCTAAAAATCACTATTAGTCAAGCATCTCCGAAAACTCCTTCTCCTCCAAAACCTTCACCCCCAGCTCCGCCGCTTTCTTCACTTTACTACCTGGGTCCTGCCCAACCACGAGGAAGTCGGTGTCGTGGGTGACTGCGGAGAGCACTTTTCCGCCGAGGGATTTGATGCGGTCTTTGGCCTCGTTGCGTGACATGTTGGCGAGGGTTCCGGTGAGGACGAATGATTTGCCGAGAATGGGGGTTTGGCGTTTTGGAGTTTCGATGATGATCTCGATGCCGCGATCCGAGAGGCGAGTGATGAGCTCGAGATGTTTTGGATTTTGGAAATAATCATAGAGGGAGGTGGCGACTTTTTCGCCGATGCCTTCGAGATTGTTGAGTTCTTCGATGGTGAGCATTTTAATGAAATGGAGAAACTTTTCGATGGTGTAGTGGGTTGGGTGACCTTCTTTTCCAAGGATGTACTGCGCCAGTTCGGAAGAACCTTGCTCACCGAGGTAGCGAATTCCGAGTGCGTAGATGAATCGGTCGAGGGTCGTGTGCTTGCTGTTTTCGATCGAGCGGAGAATATTTTCCGTTTTCTTTTCTTTGAAAAGTGGCAGCGACATGAGATCTTCCTGCGTGAGGTCGTAGAAGTCGGATGGATCGTTGATCATCTCGTTTTCGAGGAGCTGGATGATCACTTTTTCGCCGAGACCCTCGATGTTCATCGCATCGCGAGAGACAAAATGAAAGAGGCGCTCGGACTTCTGGGCGAAGCACTCGTGGTTGGTGCATCGGTAGGCCACCTCCCCTTCTTTGCGTTCGACGGCTGAGCCACAGATCGGACAGACCTTCGGAAAGTGAAACTGTTTTTCGTGGCCGGTACGAAGATCTTTCAAAACGGACACGACTTCTGGAATCACGTCGCCTGCTCGCTGGATAATGACCGTGTCGCCGATGCGAACGTCTTTGCGGGCAATTTCGTCTTCGTTGTGAAGCGTCGCGCGCGTGACGGTGACGCCGGCAACCTCTGTTGGTTTGAGGTGTGCAACAGGCGTGAGGGTACCGGTGCGACCAACCTGGACCTGAATATCGAGAATTCGAGACGTCGATTGGAGGGCTGCGAACTTGAAAGCGACCGCGTAGCGCGGAGCCTTCGCCGTAAATCCGAGGCGGGGCCAGAGCGTCTTGTCGTCGACTTTGATGACGATGCCGTCGATCTCGTAGTTGAGCTTGTCGCGCTTTTCTTCGAAGCTCTGACGGTAGGCGAGCATCTCTTCGGCGGTACCCAGGATTTTGTGGGTTGGATTGATACGGAGGCCGAGGCGAGTGAAGGTCTTCAGTGTTTCTGACTGGGACTCTGGCTGGTGCGCCAGGGTGTTTGCGCCAAGTTCATACATATAGCCTTCCAGATTTCGACTTGCCGCCACCTGAGGGTCGAGCTGGCGTACGGTTCCCGCTGCGGCATTTCGCACATTGGCAAATGGCTCTTCCCCTTGCTCCGCCATCTCTTTGTTAAGCTTTTCGAAGGCGGTTTTGGTCATGAAGACCTCGCCTGAGACCTCGAGATCGACTGGTTCGCTCAGGACGAGCGGGATACTCTCGATCGTCCGGGCGGTGTGCGTCACGTCCTCACCCATCACCCCATCACCGCGCGTAATCGCCCTCTCGAGGTGGCCTTTCTTATAGTGCAGTGTCAGGTTCAGGCCGTCGATCTTGAGTTCGCCAACCCAGCTCATCTTCGCTTCTGGCAGGTACTTTTCGATACGTTCGATCCAGTCACGGAGCTCTTGTTCATTGAAAACGTCCTGGAGGCTCCACTTCTTACTGAGGTGCTCCACCTTGGCAAAACGGCCAGACAGAGCGCTTCCGACCCGCTGGGTTGGTGAGTCTGGCGTCACAAATTCCGGGTAGTCGGTTTCGAGTTTCTTCAACTCCTTCTTCAGGGAGTCACGGACTGATTCTTCCACCTCTGACTCATCCAAGACGAAGTATGCATAATTCAGTTCTTTGATTTTTTCCCGAAGTTTTTCTATTCGACGCTTCGCTTCTTCTTTTTGCATGGCATTTTTTGGTTTGTTCTTGAAAAAAAGTGGAAAGTTTGCTACAATTGTACGAACAATCAAACAAAAAAACAATCCATGTCCACCAAAATTGGCGAATCAACACTTTCTTTTGATACTATCGACACCATCACGGTCGAAGGTATTGGATACGACATCTTTATCATGTAGAATGGTGGCATGAGCGATGATGGATCAATCATTGATCTTCGGAATATTCCACCAGCGAGTAGCGTGAGCGCTGCTGGCAGCCAATCTGTTAGCGGAGTTAGTGGTGGCTCTACGGCTTCTACGGGGCAAAGTACGACCGTAGATCCTGTGGTCGTTACCCCCCTGGTCGATCCAAAGATTGCCGAGGAGTTTGGACTGGATTCCGCGCAGCTCACCGAACTTTCAAAAAAATATTCTATCCCCGAGTCCGTCAAATCCAAGTATCCCGATCTCGTTGCACTTCTGATAAAAACCGAGTCGATGAATGACGAGGAGCGTGATTACTGGTTTCAGGTTCTTCCCATTATGAGTGAAGATCAAATCGTAAAGTTACGGACAATTCTGGTGAATGAACGGGATCAGCTCAAAAAAATTGATACGGAGTATGAGCAAGAGATACAAAAACTCAATCAAGTGCATAAAAATGACTGGAATGCCTTTGAGATTCAGCAAAAGAAGGCCGCGATCAAGCAGGCTGAGTCACTCCATGAAGAGCAGGAGCAGCAAAGTGAAGAGGCGCTTCTCGGCAAACTTGATGACATTGATGGCAAGTAGAGAGATTTTTTTATCGTATTTTTCTACGACTCAACCTTCAGGAGCTTTGCCTCGACGATGAGTCTTTTCAGATTCGTCCCTACTGGTGAACAGGTAATTAGCGTGAGTTTATTTTCCGATGAAGGTTCCAGGACGTTGAGCTCCGATGGCCATATTTTTTTTGTCGTGGTCACCTCATAGAGGTACCGTTTTTGATTGTGATACATCAGGATTTTATCTCCTTTTTTCACATCGTGCAGCACGGCGAAGACATCTTTAAATCTCCCAGGATCCCATGGAAAGTATGAACTGTGTCCCGTAATCACCGTATTCCCCTGTTGGCCAGGGCGTGCGGTTCCCGGATAGTGGATGACGCCAAATCGAAGTGCCTGCTGCATATCCTGTTCGAGTTTTTCCCAATCTTTCTTGAGAAGACTTTCGGTACTCACGTTGATGATCGGAACATTGCGATTGATTCTTGGAATGATGAGCCTCGTCTCCGGTGGGGCGATCGTCATGCTGAGCTGTGGAACTATTTTTTTCCCTTCATCGGCCGTCTTGGTTAGCGGTAAGAGTTCCTGCGTCTGACTCTTTTTTTCTACGAACTTATAGAGTGCATTTGAGGTATCGGTTTTTTCGGTGATTTTTTTATACTCCCAGGTTGCGATTTGCGTGATGGCGCCCCAGTTCATGCCGATAAAGAAAAGTCCGAAGATCGCGAGCGTGGCGAGCGTTTGGCGAAGATAGCTCTTGAGAATCCCATTTCGAGAACTGAAGATTCCATTACCGTGAAGCGGCTTGAGTGTATGATAGATAGCTTTTGACATGGAGGTGTAATTTATTCTTTGTATTGTACCATTTTTTCAGCTTTGAATCAAGCATGATGCGTATCTTCCCTCTATTATTTCGTAGCTGAATATTTGACATATCTAGCTTTACATGTCACGATGGAGTGGCTTTCCTCATTTTTTCATTCCTCATATGGCGAAGGGTGCCACTTCTCAATCTTCAAAAGATGGTCTTCTTCAGGAAATTATGGATATGGCTCAAAAAGTCAAAACCCAGCTTCCCACTTTTGATGTACCCCTTTTTATTCAGGCGTTTGAGTTTGCCCGGAGTGCCCATGAGGGACAACTTCGTAAGGATGGAAGCCCTTATATTATTCATCCCGTTGCGACGACGCAGATTCTCTCTCAACTTCGCGTGGATGAGGATACCTTGATCGCTGCGCTTCTTCATGATGTTCCGGAAGATACTCCTCGTACCGTCGCTGAAATTGAGGAAGCTTTTGGTGGACGTGTGGCTTTTCTTGTTGAAGGCATTACGAAGTTGTCGAAGGTTCACTATCAGCATGACATGGAGTCACGCAGTGTTGAGTCTCTCAAAAAACTCCTTATTCATACGGCAAAAGATCCGCGTGTTATTCTTATAAAACTGGCTGATCGACTCCATAATATGCGCACTCTTCACTTCGTCGATAAAGAAGAAAAGCGACGACGTGTCTCACGTGAAACGCTCGAAATTTATATTCCGATGGCGAGTCTTCTTGGTATTCAGGGTATCAAATCTGAGCTTGAGGATCTCTGTTTCAAGTATCTCTATCCCGCTGAGTTTGAAGAGTTTTCTCAGGCAATTGCCGGGAGTGATGCCCGCCTTCATGATCGTACCGATGAGACGATTCAGCGAGTCTCAACGGTTCTTCATGATCACGCTATTTCCTCAGATGTTTTTCCCCGTCGAAAAACATTATTTAGTATTTTCCGAAAAGTACAGGCCGAACAAAAAACGGTGCGAGATCTCCATGACCTCATTACCTTGCGCGTCCTCGTTCCGACGGTTGAGGATGCCTACCGCGCCCTTGGCATTATTCATACGATGTTCAAGCCACGTCCCGGTTCGTTCAAGGATTACATTTCCGTTCCAAAAATTAATGGCTATCGAAGCCTGCATACGACGATTTTTGGTATTGATGGAACCCTCACTGAGTTTCAGATTCGTACCTATGAGATGGACAATGAGGCGGAGTATGGAATGACGACCTATTATTTTCTCCAGTCACATAAAAAAAATGAAAAGCAGGAAGACGACTGGCGTGCGAAGTGGATGTCCGAGATTCTGGCACTTGAGCAACAGGAAGGAAGTAGCCGAAATTTTGTGGAAAATGTGAAGGCGGATATTTTTGAAGATAAAATTTTTATCTTTACTCCGAAAGGTACGGCAATTCATCTTCCGAAACAGTCGTCGGTGATTGATTTTGCGTATGCGATTCATACCGATATCGGAAATCATGCCGTTCGTGCCGATATTAATGGCTATAGCAAACCTCTCTATACCATTCTCAAAAGTGGCGATACGGTGAGTGTGGACTCCGATCCGGAGGGAGGCGGTCCGCAACGTGACTGGCTGACTTTTGCAAAAACGAGTCTCGCGAAGAATCGAATTCGCGAATTTCTCAATAAGGAGACTTCGAGAAAGAAACTTCTCGTTGGCAAACAACTTCTTCAAAAAGCCTTCTATCGCGCCGGTATTGGACTCGTCGATGATGTTCCTTTCAAAAAAATTCAGGCTGCCCTCATTAAGCATCATTATCCCGAGTATGAAGATCTGCGACATCTCCTTATTGCTCTCGGTGAAGGAACCCTTGATGCCAGTGATGTCATCCAGAGTCTCTACCCAAATCAAAAACTCTCTGATATTTCGCGTGTCAATCGACGGATTAGCAAACTTATTGAAACACTCTACTATCCATCACAGCGTGAGCGAATATCACTCCGCCTCGTGGTCATTGACCGTCCTGGCCTCATCGCCCAGGTCGTTACGATTCTTTCTCAATTTTCTGTGAATCTTATTGATGTTAGTGGTCATGGAAGACGCTGGTACAGTGATCATGGGCATATTAATGTCACCTTTGACCTCGATCGGTACGATACCCTTCAGTCTATTTTTTCCGAGCTTGAAAAAATAGAGGGGGTCTTTAGTGTTTCGCGTATCTTTCGTGCCCAGGAAATTGTGTTTGCTCTGTTTCTCTGTTTTACCATTACCTTCTGGTTTGGCCATCCCTTTGTTATCGATCAGCTCAACCAAACATCCAACACCTTCCTTGTGTATATTGGTCTTATGCTCCTCTTTATTATGGGTTTTTCCCTCAGTCGATTCATGCCCCGATATGTCTCCCGATTTCAGGAGGGACGCTCGATGATTCTCGCTACGGGTTCGATTACGATTCTTGCTCTCGTGACGCTTCTCTGGGAGATCGCCTACTACAAAATCGCCCTGAATGTTGCTACCGTCAGCATTATCGTTGCCGTGGTCTCCTACCTTGGTTTTCAGTTCTGGGATTATAAGAGGAAGAAGCTGTTCTAATTCGGCCCAAGGCACTCACTTACTAGTTCGCGAATCTAAAGTGCATGACGTCGCCGTCGTGCACAACGTAGTCTTTTCCTTCGAGGCGCATCTTGCCTTTTTCTTTGGCGCCGGTTTCGCCTCCGCACTCAACGTAGTCCTGAAATCCGATCACTTCTGCGCGGATAAATCCTTTCTCAAAGTCGGTGTGAATCACGCCGGCTGCCTGTGGTGCCATGGTTCCCTTTTCGATGGTCCAGGCGTGAACTTCCTTGGGGCCGGAGGTGAAGTAGGTAATGAGATTAAGCGTTGCATAGGCCTGTCGAATCATTTTATTGATGCCCGACTCTTGAATGCCGAGATCTTTCATGAAGACCTCAAGATCTTCTGGTGACATACCAATGAGCTCTTCTTCAATCTTGGCGCAGATGGGAATGATAATGGAGCTTGCTGGAAGACCCCAGTCGGTCAGGGCTTTTTTGGTATCAAAGGTGGAAAGTTCTGACTCATCGACGTTCGCCACGAAGAGAAATGGTTTTGCGGTGAGAAGATGAAGATCTTTGATAGCCAATTCTTCTTCGGCATTCATCTCAATATCTTTTGCGAGTGTTCCCGCCCCAAAGGCCGTGTTGATGCGCTCGAGAAGATCAAGGACTTTTTGTGCGCCTGGCTTATTTGATTTCACGTCATTCCTCGCTTTTCCAAGTCTTTTTTCAAGTGATTGCAGATCGGCAAGAAGGAGCTCGGCGTGGATGATCTCGATGTCCTGTTTTGGATTGACCCCTCCGTGGACGTGAATTACGTTGTCGTCGGTGAATGCACGCACCACCTGTGCGATCGCGTCGCACTCGCGAATATGTGCGAGAAACTGATTCCCGAGTCCTTCACCGGTGGAGGCGCCTTTGACGAGGCCCGCGATGTCGTGAAACTCAACGACGGCCGGAATGGTTTTTTGTGGAGCTTCGACGGCGATCAGTTTTTTGATTCGGTCATCCGGTACCTCCACGATCCCGACATTCGGGTCGACGGTTGCAAATGGATAGTTTGCCGCGAGGGCTGCTTTTGATCGAACCAATGCGTTGAACAGCGTTGATTTTCCGACGTTTGGGAGGCCGACGATACCGATACTGAGACTCATAATGAATGGTTATAGCGCGCGTATTGTACGGTTCCACTCTTCAATTGTCCACTGTCCTTTTGCCGTTGCGAGCTTTTTGCTCAGACAGAGATACGTTATGGCTGACCCGGCGATGGCCTGAAGCATCCTGCTTTCGCGGCTATTTTCTCCGCTTCCATGGAGAATAATCCCGATCTTGCGTTTCGTGTAGGAAAGGGCAATATTCCGTATTCGAACGATGTCTTTGCATTCCACGATTTTTGTGACGACTTTTGGAAGTGTTGGGATATTTTTTCCCATCTTTCTCATTTTTTCAATCCAGTCGGTGATCATGCGTGTGGATATCGTTAATGTCGAATCGTGAAGAGAAAACATGAGTTTTGTCTTCATTTTTTGTTTATGCGCTTTTTCAATGTCTCTCAATATTTTCCCAAGCAGAAGAGGGTTTGATTTGACATCAATGTCTATCCAGTCCCAGTTATTTTTTATTGCCGTCAGATACCGCTGCGCCATCGTGACTGTTAATTTTTCTCCACGTGCTGCCAGTATCAGTGGCTTTTCAATATTCTTTCGAATTATTTCTATCTCTTTTTTTGTCACGCCCGATACTCCAAATTCTATAAGATCAAAACTTTTTAATGAAAGTTTTTGTATCTTCGTCATTGATGCTTGCGCACTATCTGGCATACAGATGCAGCGAAGTGGCAGGAGCGATGTTTTTTTGAGATCCATTTCGCCCCTATGCTACCGAAAAAAAATCCTTGTCGCAAACGATCTTGTGCTATACTCGCTTCATGAAGACGGTTACTATTTACACAACTCCCGTTTGCCCCTTTAGCCGACAACTTCGGGATTTTCTCATGGAAAGAAGTGTCTCTTTTATCGAACACAATGTTATTGACGAGCCTGAGCGACTCTTGGAGATGCAGTCGCTCACTCGCGGCGGACACTCGGTCCCGGTGATCGCTCTCAATCGAGGTGATCCAGATCAGGCCATCTTTATTGGCTTCGATGCTGGCTCACTGGAACGCGCACTTTCTTCCATATCGACATCCACGGCTATGGCGTGAATCGTCTTATGTGGACGACTTTCCACGAGATCCTTGACGGCCCTCTTCAAATTTGCCCAGTCCTTTCCCTTGTTTTTCGCCACATCTTCATGTTTTTTTAGCTGCTTTACCAGACGATCTTTTGCCAGATCGAGAGCCTTTTCTATGGTATGACTCGCCTCGGTACCGACAAAATTTTTCTGTGGAATTTCCAGAGACATCTCTACCTGATAGGCGTTATTCTTATCAAACCTCTCTGTTCGGATCGAGAGATTGGCCTCATCATCCTGAAAGTGGCTCAGCAACTTCTCAATACTCCTTATTTTGAGCTCCGCGTATTCTTTAATACGCTGCTCCTCCCAGTGATGCGTATTTTTGAACGAGTACTGTATTTTCATAGCGCGATGGGGTTACAAAATACTTAGATATTATCGTATAACTTTTTGCCTTTTTTCTCAATATTATTTATGCTGTGAAGCGTGAAAGACCTATCCCAATTCCAGAAATATTATGAAGAGTATATGCCGAAGATTTTTCGTTATGTCTATAGTAAGGTCAGTGACCGGGAGTTAGCCGAAGATCTGGTCTCTGAGATCTCTCTCAAGGCGCTCGAGCACTTCGACTCCTATGATGAAACCAAGCCATTTGGAGGCTGGTTTTACGGGATTGCCCGCAATCACGTCATTGATCACTATAAGAAATACAAAAAATCCCAACATACCTCGCTCTCGGAGCTTGAAAATGTCCTTCCTGATAAAAGTAATCCTGCCGCTGATGCCGAGCGAGCCATCGCTGATGAACGACTCAAAGCTGCTTTAGGCAAGCTTCACGATGATAAAAAAGAACTTGTAACCTTACGGTACCTTGCCGGGTATTCATATAAAGAAATAGGTGCGATTGTCGGAAAAGAAGAAAATGCCGTCAAAGTCGCTACCCATCGAGCTGTCGGCGAGCTCAAAAAAATGCTTCATTACTACGCTGAATAACATATATTATGAACTCTTTTTTACCTTCACAACACGGTGATCAGCCTCAGGATCTCACTCCTCAAGAGCTTGAACGGCTCGAGCAGGCCTTAAGTGGCTTGCAGAAAGATCTTTCTCCAACTCTGGAATTTACTGAGCGAATGACAAAGCGACTGGAACGTCATGCGGTCATTATGCAGGAGCTTGCAAGCGCTTCTCCTGATCGGCCACGTGCCAGCTTTTTTTCTTTCTTCGGAAGTCGCGTCTATAGCACGCTGACCGCTTTTGCGTTTGTCCTCTTTACGGGTTCTTTTACGACCTTTGCCTATACGAGCGAGTCGGTCACCAATGATTCACTTCTCTATCCTATCAAGCGAGGCCTTGAGCGTATTGAGCAGACGTTTGCTACCTCTTCCCCTGAGTCTTCTGCGGAGTTCCATGTGAAGATGCTCCGTCGTCGTCTTGCGGAGTCGCGTGTGCTCACCATGCGTGGATTGGTCGATGCTCGCACCAGCCTTGAGGTTACGGCGAGCGTCAATGATGGTATTACCGCTATTGCCGGTGTTTCCGAGATGGGATACCGAAATCAGCTCATTGATCGTATGACCGTATTACTGAGAGAAGAAGAACAGAAAGTCTATGATCGTGTCGGGGTGACGCTTCCGAGCGAAGCTCCGCGTGAGGCTGCTGTGAGCGGGACTGCTGCAAGTGAGGCTGCTGTCGTTGCGCCTGCCATTGAGACATCAGAAACTTCATCTTCGACTACGGCTGCTCCAGCGTCTCGACCGGAGATTATTCAGGAAAAACCTGCAGAATCTCGACCGGCAATGTCTCAAGAAC
>CAYHPV010000004.1:18202-21396 GCA_964358735.1 uncultured Candidatus Peribacteria bacterium
CCGGAGATTATTCAGGAAAAACCTGCAGAATCTCGACCGGCAATGTCTCAAGAACGTCCGATGATTGTTGTGCCACGACCTGTGATGATACCCGGTCGCGTTATTTCAGCTGAGCCTCCTCCTCTTCGAGGGGCTGTATCTCCACGTCCTACGGTTATCAGTGGTGAGACGCGGTCGCAGGTGCGCGCTGCGACAGAACCTGCTCGAGAACCAGAAAAAGAACCGGAGCAGCGTCGTGGAGAGCCATCCGTGTTAGCTGCACCTCAGATGACTCTTCCTATCACGATTCCCCTCCATGTCCGTCAAGAGGTCCGCGATGCCCTCCAAATAAATAGCCGCCAGATGCGAGACATCGAAGAGAGGCTTCGGGAGGTGCGAAGGGAGAGGTAAACGAATGATATAGCTAGAGAGACTTTTTTATTTTAATTTTGAAACAGCTTTTCATATAGAAGAATGGCTGTGTGTAATTGCTGTCATTCCAAACTTTTGGATCCTCTGGTCCGCTTAGTGACGGAAACTTTGCTTTAAAATCTTTGGTATCAAATGTATACGTTTCTCCATTGGCATACATGTCACCAGTCGCTGTGACGTCTTGTAAATCACTATCATGAGCGTTAAGTCTTTGGATCATTTCTCGGTCCTGTTCGCTAGCTGGTTTAAAACCTTTATTTTCCAACCAGGCAGTCAAATCTCTTTGCCCAGATTTAGCACTTATGGACTGTGCAAGATTATTTCGTGCCGACCGTTTTTTCAAAATCTCTTCAGTAAGATCGATGATCTTTCCGGCTATTCCTTGATTTTTGTATGGCTCCGATGTTTGACGATGCTTCATGTCCCACTCTTCTGATATGCCATCTTGTATTTGAAGAAAATCAAAACCTGCAACATGGCGATACTCTCGCTTGCGCTTGTCTGTACCAATGCTTGGCCTTATAATGCCTATTTGCAATTCGTGAAAATTTGGACTGATAACTTTTGAAATCTCTACGATGAGTTTTTCACCCATGAGAGTCTTTAATTCTCCGGTATGAATCACAAATCTATCATGTCTCTCTCCCGGAACTTTTGGATATATATCTTCGGCATTATCATATGCTTCCAGGCTGGTAAAAAGACTTTCTCTATCTAGGGAATCCCAATCAATGCCAAGATTAATTCTTTCCTTCCCGGCAAGCACGTCACCAACTTTAGCGACGAAAGAGGTTTGAAGATCTGCTGTTTGAAGATTTACTGTTTCACTATCTCCTCCTCGCGACACTTCTGTCGGAATTTGAGTAGATTGAGCTGATTCATTTCCTGATTTAGCCTCTTTGCTGCTCATTTTTGGTATTTATTATCTTTTGATTGTACCACAAAAACGAGTACTTTTACAGTGCTTTATTTTAAAATTGGCTTAGGGAGCCGGATGCGATTTGCTACGCAAATCTGTGGTGCCGAGGGTCAGAATCGAACTGACAACGCCTGCCTCTTCAGGGCAGCGCTCTACCACTGAGCTACCTCGGCATGTTTTGTGTGCTCAGGGAGTTTAACACTCTTACGGTTATTCTTCAACGATGATTTTGGCCATCATGTTTGGGTGGGGGCTGCAGTGATAGGTGAAGGTTCCGGCTTTGGTGAAGGTGTGGGAGTAGCTCTGACCCTGAGCAAGTGAGCCTGAGACGAAGCCAGGAAGCTGGGTGTGTGTTGGATGTGGATCGGTGTCGACGGTGTGGATAGTGGCATCACGCTGGGTGAAGACCACGGTGTCCCCTACCTTGATTTTGAGTTCGGATGGTGCGAAGGCGAAGTCTTTGATGTCGACGGCGTGGGTTTTCTTGGCTGCTACTTCTGGTTTTGGCGTAGTGGTTGATGCTGGTACCGGAGTTTTTGTTTCCGGGGTTTTGGCTTGAGGTGTTACTTTTTTTGCCGGCTTAGCTGGTGCTTTTACGGTTTTTTTTACCGGCTTTTTAACGACTTTCTTAGCTTTGACGGTTTTTTTGACCACTTTTTTTGTGGCTGTTGGCTGGGTGTCTGCGGCACTTACCAATGAGGTTGTTCCTACGAGGAGTGCGAGAGCGGCTAGAGTGATCAGGTATTTTTTCATGGGATTGAAAGTAAATGGGTGTTTTTATTCTACGGTGCTTTTTCCTTTTTTGACAGATTCTCGCCCCTTTTACTTGCTTTTTATATTTTTTATGTTATAATTAGCTATTGGAACAAAAAATTCCATTCCTCTTATTTCTTAACAAAAACAAAAATGAGGAGAAAAACTTCAGGGTTACAAAATTCCCTGGCTTCCATGCTTGGTGCTGGAGCCGCAATTTTGACACTCGTACTCGCTCCGGTGAGTGCCGCATATCTTTTTCAATCATCTGTCGTCGGACAGGGTATGGGAAGTGAAGGTGGCATGTCTCGAGGTGGAGGACAGGGTGGTGGTCAGATGGGTGGACAGCGAGGTGGTCCTGGCGGAGGCCAAATGGGCGGTAGTCAGGATAAGCGTATGAAGGCCGAGATCGCGAAGGCTGAAAAAGCTGATGCGGTTCTTGAGGCTGCTCTCGAGTTTGATATCACGAAGCTTGACCTCCTTGCTGATGTAGCTTCACGATATGATACTGCTCGAGCAAGTCTGATTGAATTTACTGATTATCTTGATGAGCTTGATCCTGATGACGATAAAGCAGAAATCAAGGATGCAAAAAAAGAAATTTCTGCATTGAAGAGTGATTTAAAAGACATTAAGAAAGAAAAATCACAGACTGTCAGAGATTTCAAAAAAGAAGTTAAAAAGCTCAAGATTGAGCAAGCTTTTAGAGGCCTTCCAATCAATAACATTGATGGTGCTGAAGAGATGTTTGCTGATGTTCGGGCCTGTTCTCAACTTGCCAATCCTGGTATGGGTGGACCTGGTGGACCACAGGGTGGACATTATGGTGGCAATGAGGAAGAGGAGGAATATGAAGGCGATTGCGCTACGGTTCTCAGAAGCATCGCAACTGTTCGAGAATCTGGCCTTCCAGCTTTCATTGAAGAGCGAAATGCTGGCCTCGAAGAGGAAGCTGCTCGACAAGAAGAGATGAATAATCAGGACATGGGTGGTGAAGGAGAGATGAATGAGCCAGCTCCACGACAACAGCCACAGCGACCACAGAGCAAAGGACAGAAAAATAGTCTTCGATCACAGCCATCTGAAGAGATGGGTGGTGAAGGAGAGATGA
>CAYHPV010000005.1:0-21093 GCA_964358735.1 uncultured Candidatus Peribacteria bacterium
CACATGCGACATATGCACTATGATACCGTGAATGTGCAGGAGTGTTTTTTGCAGTCTTCGAGATCAGTGGAAATTTTCAAGGCGGTGCGTGAATATTTTTTGGCGTTGCATGAAAAAGGTGTGGCGGTTTCGTATAACTCGAAGACGCATCGCGGTCTCGTGCACTCCGTCTATGTTCGCGAGGGAAAGCGAACGGGAGAGTATATGGTGATCGTGCAGACGACGCCGGAGGAGTTTGATACGGAGGCATTTTTGGAAGTTTTGAAAAATTTTCCGGAGATCGTTTCCGTGGTGCGCATTATTGTTCATGAGCAGAAAGGAACGCCGAAGCGATGGGAGGTTTCTGTCTTGCAGGGTAAAGAGTTTTATCTTGAAGAGATGTGGATCAATACCTTGCGACTGCAGTTTCAGGTGAAGCCCCAGGCTTTTTTTCAGCCGAATACTTTTATAGCGGAGAAAATTTATGGACAGGCGCTGGCGCTTTTGCGAGAGCATTTTTCTGCTGAGGCGCTCGCGAGTATGCGAGTCTACGACCTGTACTGTGGCACTGGCACCATCGGGCTCGTGTTGAGTCATGCGGTTTCTAGCGTGGTTGGCGTGGAGCTGAATGCGTCGGCCATCGAGAGTGCGCGGGAAAATGCTTCTCTGAATAACGTGAACAATATTGAGTTCTTCGTCGGGGATGTGAAAAAAGTTCTTGATGAGCTGGAGACGACGCATGCGGCGGATGTCATTGTTGTGGATCCACCCCGAAGTGGCGTCGAAACAAAAGTCGTGGAGCAGATTGTAAAGGCCGCTCCACGGGCCATTCTTTACGTCTCGTGTAATCCCGCGACCTTTGCGCGTGATGCCAAACTACTATCAGGGAGCGGGTACGCGCTCACATTCGTTCGCGTGTTCGATCAATTTCCCCAGACCGCCCACATCGAAACCGTGGCACTTTTAAAGAGAACGTAATATACTGTCCGTGAACTTCGTACGTGATTTTTTACACCTCTCTCCATGAAACGTTTTTCGATTTTGATTCTTGCTCTTTTTCTTTGTACTGCGACGAGTGCCAGTGCCTATACTGCGCTTTCCGGTACGGATATTTCGTTGAAAAATCCCGTGAGTGATGATGTGTATGTGGCCGGAAGTGAGGTCAATATTGATCAGCCGGTGAGTGGTGATCTCACGGTTTTTGGAGGCACGGTGCATGTGTATGAAGATGTTTCGGGCGATGTTTTGGTGGCTGGCGGACGCGTGGTCATTCACTCGAATGTCGGTGGTGATGTGCGTGTGGCCGCTGGTATGGTCACGATCTCTGGGAATGTAAAAGGCGATCTTATCATGGCCGGCTCGATTCTTGATCTTTCTCGGACGGCGACGGTGGGCGGAAGCGTGATGGTTCATGGCGGTATGGTGACCCTCGAGGGAAATGTTTCTGAACACATCGATGGAACGGCGAGTATTATGAAAATCAAAGGCTGGGTGACCGGCAATGTTCACGTGAGTGCTCATAATTATCTGAGTGTTGGGCAGGGTGCAAAAATTCGTGGAAATCTTTCATACTTTTCCAAAAATCCTATCGTACTCCCGGAAGGTGTGGTGACCGGGAAGGTGGAACGGGTGGCCCCTTATTTTGCTACTCAGCAAACGTTGATTTATGGCTTCTTGAATACCGGAATGCTCCTTGGCATGTTGTGGAATCTTCTATCACTTTTGTTACTTGGAGCGATCGTGCTCTTGTTTGCCCCGCATGAGTTTATGAAACTTCCCGATGTTATGCGAAAAAGTTTCTGGCGAAGTCTTGGCGTTGGATTTCTCGGCGTCACGGCCGGTACCGCGTTTGTGTTGATGTGTGCGGTGACGATCATTGGTATGCCGCTCGCCTTGATTCTTGGTTTTGGTTTTTTCACGCTCTGGTATCTCTCTCAGCTCGTGGTGGGATTATTTTTGGGTAGCTTGATGCTCCGCTCAAAACAGCGCTCGGTGCGACGAACCTACGGGGTTTTGGCGCTTGGACTTTTAGTGGCATCAGTGATTGCGCTGATTCCCCTGATTGGCGGAGTCGTCATATTTATTTTGATGCTCGCCGCGTTTGGTGTGATGCTCCGACGAAAGTATGAGTGGGCGATGGTGGTGAGGGGACGGAGGTAGCAGTATTACACGTTTTCAAGCTCTTTTCTTTACCCACTCAATTACCTCTTCTTTTGTCGTGAGCTCTTTCGCGAGCTGTTTTTCGTAGAGGGCGTGAGTGAGTTCGCCGACTTTTGGGCCCGGAGTAAGTCCGGTGAGTTCCATGATTTCGTGACCGGTGAGCAATGGCTCGGGTGGGTGCGGCATCTCGGCGAGGTCGGAGCGGTAGAGTGTGAGAATTTTTTCGTAGAGGTCGAATTTTTCTGCGAAATCTTGTGGCGTTTTTTCTCCTCCATCGGTGCCGGCAGCGTCCGCATAAAATACCTCCATGAGTTCGAGAAAGAGTGGATGATGAAACCACTGGAGGCGCTTGTGCTGGGGCATATCGACGAGCTGCACCATCATCATGTGGTGCTCGGTGAGCCAGGCGACGTGATCGATCATTCGGCGTGGAAACTTCAGACGCTTCATGATGTCGCGTGCGATCTCCGCCGAGCGAGAGGCGTGTCCGTCGAAACGAATACGATCGTCAGCCACTTTGAAGGTGTCGGGTTTTCCGATGTCGTGGAATACCACGGCCCAGTGAACTTCGAGTGATGGTGGCTGCGTGAAGTGTTCCGTGTTGCGAAGTGACTCGATGGCACGCATGGCATGCTCCCACACATCCCCTTCCTGATGGTACTCGTAGGGCTGCGCAACGCCCTTCATCGCAACCATCTCCGGCATGAGAATCTGGAGCAAGCCCGTATCTTCCATTTCTTCGAAGGCCTTGCGGGGATGCGGCGAGAGGATCATTTTGTTCAGCTCGTCGCTGATGCGCTCGGCGGAAATTTTTATCACGTGCTGGGCATTATTTTTTACCGCGTTGTAGGTGTCAGGATGGTACTGAAACTGAAAGGTATTTTTCATGCGAATCGCACGGAGAATACGGAGATAATCCTCCGCAATGCGTTTCTCTGGCTCACCAATAAATCTAATGAGTTTTTCTTCGAGATCTTTTTGACCACCCACATAGTCGTAGATTTTGTCAGCAATCGGATCGTAAAACATCGCGTTGATCGTGAAGTCACGGCGCTGCGCATCTTCTTCGGCGGTTGTAAATATGACGGCATCTGGACGCCGTCCATCGGACGATGCTGCATCTGATCTGAAGGTCGCAATTTCAAAGTGATGACCATCAATGATCGCGAGGATCACGCCGAATTTTTTTCCGATGGGAATTGTTTTTTCAAATATTTTTTCAATTTCATCCGGCTTCGCGCTCGTCACGATGTCAAAATCTTTTGGTTTTATGCCGAGCAACATATCACGCACACAGCCCCCAGCCCAGTAGGCCTGGTGGCCTTTTGCCTGAAGCGTGCGAACGATCTCGACAGCGGTGAGTTGCATGCGTATATTGTACCTATGGAATCTGAAAAAAGAAATTCTCGGGCGATGGTGATCGGTGTTGCTGTTTTTATGATTGTGCTTATTGGTGGAGGTGTGGCGTGGTGGATGATGGCGAAACCAACCCCAGCTCCTGTTCCAGTGACGCCTCCTGTTTTAACTGAAGCTCCAGCCAAACAGCTTATTCTCGCAACCCGCGATGTAAACGCGCCGGAGAGTGGATCGGACTCGGGTGATCGTGAATTTTGGTACAAACTCATGAGTGTGAATACTAAAACACTTGCGGAAAAGTCGCTTGGATCTCTACGAAATAATATTTTCGTGACTCCATTTGCGCTCTGGGAGGGCAGGGCTTTTTTTGTTAATCCTGAGGGAGAACTTGCCAGCTACACCCTTGAAACGGAAAAAGATACCGTCGTGAAGATTCCTGGCGTGGAGCCGGTCTTTGGATTTTTTGATGAGCACTCGATGTGGGATTTCGAGGTGAGTGGCTCGACGCTCGTCTATCTGCGTGGTATGTGTGCGGAGGGAAGTCGGTGCGACCTATACCAGTATGATCTTGTTGCTTTTACCAACACCTTGATCCTCCCGAATCTTCAAAAGCTCATGAAGATGGATGAGACATCGGGACTTTCTTTGCAGAGCTATGATCCGGTGAAAAATCTGGTTGTCGTGAAGAAAGCAGGTTCGGATGGGGCGTACTCTTACACGGAGCTTTTTGATGTTTCTCTGGCGGAGAAAAAAATTGTCGCCAGTAAGAAAATGGCTGATATCAGCGATAACGCGGCTGTTCAACTTACCTGTGACTCGGCTGAGGCGGTCCAGAAATATGAGAGATTTCAGCTTCCGGGAGGTGAATATGCTACTGAAAACCAGACGACGATTACGAGTCAGGGCTTGAAAAAGAGCTACCATCCGACGTATATTGTGGGGTGTCTGTAAAACGACCAAAACATTCAACCACTTCGCTCATCTCTGGCATTTCTTTGTTTCGAAATCGGAGAATTCTATGAATCATTTCCTGTATTGGTTTTGGGATATTCTCATCTTCCGGTAAATTTTGGAAAAATTTATCGAGCGCAAACAGCACATTTTCTGGATGATAGGTCGCTGGTATTACGCTGCTAAAATCGTGGCACATGCTGTTTGCCATCTTCTCCCATTTTTTCAGTCCCCATAGGCACTCCACTGCTGCGTGCGCGAAGGCAAATATCATGTGCATCTTCCATCGCCCATCTACTGGATTGTCGCTGTAATACCAGTCCGGTGTGAAACAAGACGTATATACCAAATCACCGTTGAGTGGCCTTTCATCTCCAGGCGGCTTGGCTGTTTTAAGATCATTGACCATTGCGATCCACTTCTCCATGTCGTCGCCTTTCTGCACTACTATGATATTTTTCGTGGCGATGTCGCTGTGATAATAGTTTCTTTCCATAAGCGCCTGTATACCCAGTGCCACTTGGTAGAGCCATTTTATTTTTAATCGTGCTGGTATTGCTTTTAGTTTCTTGTCTTCCATTGTCATCATGCTTTTTATGAACTGACTGAAAACAATTGTTGTCACTCCTTCAGGTATCACCAGCTCATCCATTCTCTCGGGCATGACATGTGGATGGATGTCTCGAAAATCACGCTGTGGTGGATTAAATACTTTTGGTTTAAAAGTACCCCCTCCATATTGAGTTCTTATGAGTATTCTTACCTCCTTATATCCCCCGTCAGAGTGGCGAATTTTCCTGTACCCTGGTTTATTGTTCCTGACTCGAGTGCTTCCCTGCCATGTTGTTATGGCGTCCTGCTCGGCTTCGATGACGTCGCATTCATATTCTTTTAGCGCCTGCACCAGTGCTGTTCGATACTGTGCCATCCAATAGCGAATCATTTCTTTTACTTCTTCTTTCTCTGCGTGGGTGTATCCATCTAATAATACTTCTCTCTCTCCCATATATGAATCCGGTTCTAAAACATACCTCCTTGCGAATGTTCGGTCGGATCCCTGGATTCTCCGTGCCGCTTTTCTTGCGGCATCTTTCACCTTCACTGCGGAAACATTCTCTCCTTGATCTTCTTTTAGAAAATCGACGTAAAGATGTTCTGTTTCCCGATCTGTTACGAGATGATATGCCATGGCTATCTATTCTATCAGCTTTTCTTTCGGCTTCAAGTGCTCTTTTCACCATGATCGCTCCTTGAAAATCCGTCGTGCCGGAAAGATCAACAGTGTTGTATTGGGTAATGATCTGCTATACTTCCCACTGTTATGATTATCATTCGTGAGCCGGTTTCCATCCAGGATATTCAGAGACTCCATAATGACTTTTTTGATACGATGGTTAAGATTGTCGTGGATGTCGAAAAGCAACTCGTAGCGGTGAATGCTGAAATGCATGCGGATCTTGAGCAGATGCTTTTAGAAGAAGGTTCTGAGCAGAACCATCTGTGGGGAGCGAATATCTATTTTTCCCGACCACATGATCTTGAATTTACGTCACTCATCAATATTCGTCCCGCCCTTGGAAATAAAAGTATGGAAGTTCTTGATCCATGGATTCGAACTTCTATGACTGGGATTGTAAAAAAATATATTCTTCTTTAGATTGTTTTCATATGTACCCTCTTCTCCTTCATAAGCATCTCAATACTCAAAAATGGGCGACCTATCCCTTTGACCGACAAATTCTTATGATCGCCAATGAGGTGAATCGATATATGAATGGTATGCGGTCTGATCTTGATGAAGCGAGTCAGCAAGAGTGCCTTGAGCGGATCTTTGAACTTTGCGATCTCACCATTGCCTGTCAGACAGGTAGTCGAAGAAAAGAGCTGTCCCGATGGAGAGAACTCGTGGGTGGGTATTATGTTGCTTTGGGGTCATCTGGGGAATTTCATGCTGATATCCGTGAACTTGCGAAGGTACTTTTACTGAATACGAGGACTACTGAGGCGTTAATTTAGCTCCTTACTTATTCTTTTCTTTTTTCTATGCGCATCCTTGCTATCGAGTCCTCTTGTGATGAAACATCCGCTGCTGTTGTGGAAAATGGCGTGAAAGTTTTGTCGAATGTGATTGCGTCGCAGGCGGCGATCCATAATGTGACGGGTGGCGTGGTGCCGGAGGTGGCAGCGAGAGAGCATGTGAACAAGATTATGCCAGTGATTGATAAAGCGCTGAAGGATGCGGGTGTGAAATTAGAAAAAATTGATGCGATTGCCGTGACCTATGGGCCCGGGCTTGGGGTCGCCCTTGTGATTGGGACGAGTGTGGCGAATATGCTCGCGCTTGTGATGCAAAAACCGTTGATTCCGGTGAAACATATTTATGGGCATGTGTATGCGCCGTGGCTGGAGAGCAAAAAATCGGTGCAGTTTCCTGTCCTCTCCATGAGTGTGAGTGGCGGACACAATGAACTGTTTCTGATGAAAGATCATATGCAATTCGAAGTGCTGGGAGAGACCGCGGATGATGCGGCTGGCGAGGCGTTTGATAAGGTAGCGCGTATGATCGGGCTTGGGTACCCGGGAGGCCCTTTGATTGAGGCTGCTGCTAGAAAAGGAAATGCAGCGGCATTTCCTTTTCCCTCTGCCTCTTTCTCCGATGGCCGCCTCGACTTCAGTTTTTCCGGACTCAAAACGGCGATCATGACTCATTTAGAAAAAAACAAATCCAAGTTGCGGGATAAAAAATTTCTTGCGGATACCGCGGCGAGCTTTCAAAAAGCTGTGATCAATGCTCTGACATCGAGAATTTTTCTCGCACTCGACCAGTACCATGACATCAAAGAGCTCCATCTCACCGGCGGAGTTTCGGCGAATCAGACCTTTCGCGCGGTTCTTGAGAAAGCACTCAAAATTTATAATACCGAGCATGACCGGCGAGTTATTTTTCGCACTCCCGCGAAGCTGAGCTACTGTACCGACAATGCCGCGATGATCGGTGCTGCCGCCTATTTCCAGTATACACTTGACAAATCTAAGTATCAGCGGTTTAATTATGTCGCCCCGAAGGCGGCATTTTAAGGCCCTGACTCTCTGATTTCCCACCATTAACTCGCTTTCTTCCCGTGTCGCCCGATTCGTCGCTCCTGTTCTTCTTGGAGCCTGCGCTCAGGCTTGCGACTCCTCTTCTTTGCAGCAGGTTCCTGCTGATATGGCTTGCCGTGACACCCCCTCGCCCCATGCTCTTCAAGAGGTAAGTACCCGTGTCTCCACTGCCGTTGATGGGGCTCTCCATCAGATGCGACAGATTGTTGAGAACCCTGATGCTACTGTTTTTGATGGAAAACTCTATCTCGAAAAAGAGTCAGGAAAAAGCTACCTCGGTGAGGTACGGGCCCTAAAAATTGGGAAAGTTTTTACCGAGTGTCATATGGTCTATGGAAACGCCCTCTGTCAGATGGGTGAGCTCGCTGGTCATCCGGAAAATTTCATGGTGACGAATCATTTTCGCGTTCTTGTTGAGCAAAAAAGCCTACACTATGGTACTCCTGACTTTCAGAATGATATGGCTTTGGCCATCGAGAGTGATGGAACATGTATGGCATTTGACATGAAGAAGTGGAGTACCTCGTGTTCCAGTGGTCAGGAAACCTGTGTATCCAGCCTTGAAAAAGCCCGAACTGATACGTTTACTCTTTTGAATGATTTTGGGCAGGTTGTTCATGATTGATTTTTCTGGCTTGCTCCTGTAGGATTAAGGTCGCTTGAGTTTTTAGTTTTAATTTGGAAGATATCATGGCTGATCAAAATCCTCCCGCTGATGCAACCGATGAGCTCGAATCTGTGGTTCCGGCTGGGCCTCCGTACCAGACTCCGAAGGGCGTTCACGATATTCTCCCTGTCGATCACGAGTACTATACCTATATCAAAAAAGTGATTCGTCACCGTTTACGACAAGCTGGTTTTCGACGTATTTCTACGCCGATTTTTGAGTTTACCGATGTGTTTCAGCGGACACTTGGCGAGACGACGGATGTGGTTTCCAAAGAAATGTATACGTTCCAAGATCGCAAGGGGCGTTCACTCACGCTGCGACCGGAAGGTACCGCGGGCGTGGTTCGTTCGTATATTCAAAACAACATGCAGGCGCTTGCCCAGCCGGTTCAGCTCTACTACATCGAGCCATTTTTCCGATATGACCGCCCACAAAAAGGACGCTACCGACAGTTCTGGCAGCTCGGTGTTGAGGTTATTGGTGAAAGTGATCCTGCCCTTGATGCTCAGGTGATTCAGCTCGCGATGATTGTCTTGAAAGATCTTGGCATTGATCATTTATTTACGTTGCAGCTCAATAGCATCGGCACGCCCGAGTCACGAAAAAAATATGTCGCTGCATTGCAGGATTATTATTTCGGAAAAGAAAGGCATCTCTGTGAGCACTGCCAGGGCCGCCTTCAGACAAATCCATTACGCTTGCTTGATTGCAAGGAGGAAGACTGTATGACACTTGCGAAGTTGGCGCCGTCGTTTGCCGAGTATCTCGACGATGAGTCTCGTGAGTTTCATGGAGATTTGAAAGAATTTCTCGATGAACTCGGCATCAAGTATGTCGAAAATCCGAAACTGGTTCGAGGGTTGGATTATTATGCGAAGACGGTGTTTGAGTTTTGGGATGCCTCGAGTGGCGCGCAAAATGCGATCGGTGGTGGTGGACGATATGATGGCCTGGTCGAGCTCATGGGCGGGGCCTCTACGCCGGCCGTGGGATTTGCCATGGGGCTTGAGCGCGTGATTGCCAATATGAAACGTGCGAAGGTCCGTGTGCCTCATAAGGATGAGGTCCATGTCTTTGTGGCACAGCTCGGAAAAGAGGCGAAGAAAAAGTGTCTGCCACTGATTATGAAGATGCGTGAGCATGGGATAAAAACCGTCGGCGCTCTTGGCAAAGGCTCCATGGGCACACAACTCAAAATTGCTGATAAATTTCAGGCGGCGTGGACGGTTATCATGGGCCTCACGGAGGTGCGCGAGGGTGTCGCGATTATTCGAAATATGAAGGTCGGTACCCAGGAAAAAGTGAAGTTCGAGCATGTTCTTGAGAAGTTGATCGAGCTCATTGGCGAAGAAAATCTGGATACGTACAGTCCGGGAGAGCTGCTGTATGGGTAGCGTGGGGGAGATTAGTGCTATCCGGGTCTCCGATATGTCTGCACTATTGTATCAATAACGTAGGTTGGATCTTCTGTATTTGGCTGCTCTCTGACTCTCCAATATTGTGGTTTCTGGTCTTCGTTTTCTATGAGACCGAGATGTGCCAGGCGTTCATGGGCGGTACACAGGGCTGCGATGCGCATTGGGTCGTGAGTTTTTTCCAGGGCGAAGCGTTGGGTGTGGTGGAGAATGGTGTAGGGCTTGGTGCATGTGGAAAATTCACAGATGCCTCGAGATCTATCCATGATGAATCGCTCGATCTGCGCAGGAATGTGACGTGAGTCGGTTATCTTTTGTTCTGGCTGTTTTTGTTGGAGTGCCTCCTCGCGATATTGCAAAAGTTCATTCATGAGATTTTCCCACTCTCCCTGGCCTTTGAGTTTGATAAGTTTTTGTGCGAGTTCTGATGAGATATTTATCGTTACTTCCTGATCTTGCACTTGATGATTTTCTGCTTCAGAAAATTTCCTAGGAAATTTTTCAGCTTCATTCTGTACACGCTGTTGATATTTTATTTCTCGAACATAGACCTCGAGTGCGTTCTTACTCATGGTTTCTGCTTTTTCCGCCCAGAATATATCGGTTTCTGGAGTGGCAATCGTAATGATAGGTTTTACCGCGTTGATACCTTTGCTTTCAATAATGCTCCGAAGTGCCGGAAGTTCCTCTACATGCTTCAACACCCGCAATGCCTCATCAACCGCGTGACCGCTCATGCCGGCAAATATGCGAGCATATTCGTAGATGGACCCACACCCTTTCTTTTTCCAAATGGAGCGACGTGCAATTTCTGGAAGCATCAAAGCACATTTATGTATAGCTTCCTTGGCCGCAACCCCAAAACGTACAAATTCTTCATGGAGATTTTTTTCTTCGTTGTTCATCGTGTTTTGAGTAATGAATATAGAAGAATCCTACCAGAAAAATCCTCATAAAACTATACCAGTAAGCCATTTCCAGGTGACAACCGTCAGCAATTGTTATATGGTGAGTATTTACTCATCTATCGCGGTGTGTCGGATAATTCTCGGAAAAAAATCGCACCTGCTGGTACATTTTGCAACCATAGTTACCTGGTGATTTTGAAAGACATCATACCAAATTGATGGTGCATGGATAAGAAATGCAATGAGTATCAGTAGAGTATCGTGACATCTCGCAGCTTCGCATGGTATGATCGTGGTGATGAAATCTCACTTTTTTTATCGAATTTTTGGAGCGGTGGTGGTTGGCTTTTGCTTGTTGGTGAGTCTGATACCGGCGGTTCGTGCGGAGGTGAGTCCGGGTTCGGCGACAGGAGCCACCGCTGGCGCGGCTAACGCCGCGCTCTTCGTCGACGTCCCTGCCGATTATGAGTTCCGTGAGGCGCTGCAATTTTTTAAAGAGAAAAAAATTATCAGAGGATATCCTGATCAGACCTTCAGGCCAGAAGCACCCGTCACTCGTGCGGAGTTTCTGAAGATGGCGATGCAGCTCAGTGGACGAACGCAGGACACGACCAAAATGAAGGCCATCTATAAAGATGTTGCCGTGAATGACTGGTTTTTTGCGGATGTTATGACGGCGCATGCTCTTGCGGTTGCGAGCGGCTATGGTGATGGGAATTTTTTTCCCAATAAACAGCTCACCAGAGTGGAGGCGCTCAAGCTCGCCTTCAATGCGTTGCAGTTTTCGGGGGCTGGTGCGAGTGGTGGTGCAGATGTGTCCAAAAAGACGGGTGCGGGCGTCGCTGCTGAGCCGCTGCCTCCTGATCTCAAAACCTCCCAGTGGTTCTATTCCTACGCCATGACCGCGAGAAAACTTTTTATTATGACCGATAGTGATGATGGAAACTTCTATCCGGATGCCCTGATGAATCGCGGATCGGCTGCGGAAATTCTCTATCGGGTCTATCAGGTAAAACTCGCTGGAGGTGCTGCCTTTGATATGTCGCGCGAGTGGAACATGGTGAGTAGTCCCCTCGTGGGTATGAGTTATAAAGTTCCGAAAAGCTGGACGGTGAGCGGTGATGGGACGGTTGTCCGAAAAAAAACTGCGCCATTTTATGATGATGAACTCATCACACCCTTGAATGCCAAGATCACGTTTCGACGTGATATTGCGGCGAACTTCGGCGGCAGTGTCTCGAGTGCGAAGGAATTTTTTGGGAATATCCGGAGTGTGAGCCAGGCATCGTACCCAGGTCGCACGGTTGAATTTACCGAGGTGGCCCTGCAAGGTGCCCCAACTATTCATGTCAAAATTCTGAGCGATGGCATCGAAAACTGGTTCGTCTATCTGCCGAATGGTGGTGCGATCGTGATCTATGGACGGTATGGAATTGGCTCGCTAACGCCGAAACTTCGTGAGACGCTGCGCAGCATGGTGCGAAGCATGACACTGAGTGCGGTTTCGGGTGATGCTGGTGTGGTGCTCGAAAATTTACAAAAAAATCAGGTCCTCAAAAGCGACATTCAGAAAAAAATACTCGTCGAAAAAACTGGTAAAATTGCGATTGAGAGCATTGGTGATGCTCTGGTGATCGAGACGGACGAGATTGGTGTGGGAACGGGTCCGGTGGATTATTATTTCAGCGCGAAGATTGATATGACATTGAAATATGAGCGCGGTTCCGATACAATTTTGGCGGTGAGAAGTGGTAAGACGACGGCGTTTTAATGAAATTCTATGGCTATCGGATTTATTTGGAAAAAACAAATTGTCATGTTCATCACGATGTTCCTCGTGGTATTTATTGGATTAACTATTGGGGCGTTTTTGCATGATACCTTTACGGAAAATCTTATCGTCGTGGAAGATGGCCAGAAGGCTACTCAGGCGACTTCCGCAAAAACCGCTTCACAACCTGCCTCCGATGGTGTTACCTTATCTCCGATTCAGACTCCGTCGCTCGTTTTTCCTACTACGAAGCCCGATGGAAAGCCGAGTGGAGAGTAATGATTGAACAAGTATTTTTTGATTTAATTATGGAACCTACCCACGCGATTGAACAACATAAGAAGTATAAGGGAAAGTTGTTTACCGGTTTGAAGGTACCGCTTGATTCGATGCAGGATATGTCGGTGTATTACACGCCGGGGGTGGCGGATCCGTGCAAGTTGATTCATGAGGAAGAGCAGGCGCGCGTAGCGGCTAATAGCGAGAGTGGCGCGAGCGTGAATAAAGAGACCGAGGCACTCTACTCCACCACGATTAAAAGCAATACTATTGCGGTGGTCACGGACGGCAGCGCCGTCCTCGGACTTGGCAATATTGGCCCGCGGGCGGGTTTGCCGGTGATGGAGGGAAAGTGCGCCCTGTTTAAAAAATTTGCCGATGTGGATGCGTTTCCGATCTGTCTTGATACGCAGGATACGGAGGAAATTATCAAAGCCGTCAAGCTCATCGCGCCCGTGTTTGGTGGGATTAATCTGGAAGATATCGCGGCACCGAGATGTTTTGAAATAGAACGACGGTTGCAGCAGGAGCTCAATATTCCGGTGTTTCATGACGATCAGCATGGCACGGCGATTGTCGTGCTGGCGGGTTTGTATAATGCGTTGAAGGTGGTGGGGAAGGAGTTGGCGAGTGTGCGCATTGCGATGAGCGGGGCCGGCGCAGCCGGCCTGTCGATTGCGGATCTCCTGATGGCTGCCGGTGCTACGGATATTATCTTGGTGGACTCAAAAGGTATTATCGCCGAGGATCGTGCTGACATGAATGAAGAAAAAATTCTTTACGCCCGACGAACGAATCCGCGAGGTGTTCGCGGCTCGATGGCCGATGCGATGGTTGGTGCGGATGTGTTTATTGGGGTGTCGAAGGCGGGACTCGTGACGAGGGAAATGGTCGCTGGTATGGCTCCTGGGCCCATTGTTGTGGCCATGGCCAATCCTGTTCCAGAAATCATGCCGGATGAGGCGAAGGCCGCTGGCGCAGCTGTTGTGGCGACGGGCCGCAGCGATTTTCCAAATCAACTCAACAATGTCCTGGTCTTCCCCGGCATCTTCCGTGGCGCCCTCGACCATCGTGTGAACGTCATTACCATCGACATGCAGATCGCCGCCGCAAAAAATCTCGCGGCCATGGTCCCAGAGCCGACCGCTGAGAAAATCATCCCCGATGTTTTCCAGCCCGGCGTGAGCAATGAAGTAGCGAAGGCAGTGAGGTAATTCACAAAGCTATTGAAAGCTGCTCTTCATATTGCTATGATGGCTTCTTGGCTGAAATTTTGGCCAATGAAGATCTTCATATATCCCTTCTTGCTATCCTATGGTTTTCGATAGTGTTCCGCCGGTGGTGCTGGAAGATGCGCAGGCTCTCTATGCACCTGAGCGCCCTCTTGTTATTACAACTCCACTGGCATCGGATATTACCCATATGCGTGCCCGTGTCCGACAACGGGCGGCATGGTCTTTCATCTATCATCCGGAATATCAGAGGCAAAAAGAGGCTTTTCTTAAAGATCTTGAACGGGATGGTATTCTGGTGGATTTTTTTCATCGCGCGCACCTTCTCATTCCTCCACAAACCCAAGATCAAGATGCGTGGCATGGGTATCATGAAAGATTTGAAACCCTCCTCCGTACTGATGCTGCCCGTGAGTTTTATAGCCGTCTTCAGCAGGGGTGGCGTGTTGTGACGCTTTTTTCTGCCACGCGTGACTCGGTGATTATTGCGTTTATCGACCCGCGGGATCCTGATGTTCTCCGAACCCAGAATTTTAATTTCGGTCACACCGATGACGTCACACAGCCAACTCCTCCATTTTTTCCTCCCAATACGCTTGCGCTTTCTATCGAGATGATCGCTTTACAGAAGCAACTTGAAGCATTTCATCGCCATGTCGAAAATGCTCTCCAGCAGTGTATTCCATCTGATTTTTCAAATATGTATCTTGCGCTGCAAAAGGCCATGATTGAGAAAAAACGAGATCCTTCAGCTCCTGTTCTCGAGGAGGTCCAGCGTGCTGCCATAGAGTATGCCAATGCCTTTGGAAATTCACTAAAAACTAATCTTTCCTCCGTTAAAACACTTCCCGATTTCCATCTCATTCACGCTCTCCATGATGAATCACGAATGATTTTCGGTGAGGATATTCTCCGTCTCGGGGATCTTTCTGAGGAGCTCTATACTCGGGCTCTCGCGATAGATGGAGTTCCGTTTGAGGATGCGTTTGCTTTTTATGATGGTACGGAGAAGTTGCGAGAAACAGAGAGTCCTGGCGTTACTCTCGAATCTGTTCCCGAGTCCATTCCGGAATTTGGTCTGGAATTGAAACCGTAAAAGCGCTAGACTGGGCGCATGTCCGGACACTCCAAATGGCATAACATTCAGGCTCGAAAGTCGGTGACTGATGCGAAAAAGGGCAAGTCGTACTCGAAGCATGCGAAGCTGATTGAGGTGGCGGCGCGCAGCGGTGGCGATATGGTGACGAACACCACGTTGCGATCGGCGGTTGAACGTGCGAAGGCTGACGGCGTTCCAAATGCGAATATCGAGCGTTCTATCAAAAAAGGTACCGGTGAACTCAAGGATGATATTATTATTGTGGATGCCTTGTACGAGGCTCGTGGACCGGCGAATACGGTGATGCTCATTGATGTTCTCACCGATAATAAAAATCGTTCTCTGCAGAGTGTGAAGTTGGTGTTGATGAAACACGGTGGTGAGATGAGCGCGCCGGGAACCGCGGCGTGGATGTTTGATAAGGTGGGGGTGATTGAAATAGAAATCGGGAGCGGGAACGGGGGCGCGCCGGCTGACGCCGCCGTGGCTGATGAAATCGAGCTTGCGGCAATCGATGCTGGCGCCTCGGATGTGAGTGTGGAAGATGGCGCGGTGGAGGTGAAGACCGATCCATCTCAGCTGCATGCGGTGAAAGTGGGGCTCGAAAAAGCGGGCTATACGGTGACGAAGAGCGAAATTACCTATGTGCCAAAAACTACCATTGCGATTGACGATGCCGAAAAGGCACGCGCTGTTTTGAAGTTAATTGAGCTGCTGGAGGAAGATGACGATGTCACCGGTGTTCACGGAAACTTCGAGATCGCGGACTCGATCGCGGAGGAGCTATAATACCGCCTGAAGTTTTCTGAATGCCTCGATATACTGCTGTGCTATTCGAGTTCGGTCTCCTTCTGTTATTACGTGTGCCAGCGGACTGTCATATGCTCCGATGGTACATGCCATTGCCTGCACTTCTGTTGGCAACATGCCAAATGTATTACAGACCTCATTCCCAAATCCCGCGAGCGTTCTTCCTTCCTTATTTATTATAAGAAGTCTCAGATAGCCACCACTCGCAAGTTCGTCTTTTGATAATGGCATACCCATGTTGCTGAATGGTATGACAACTGGACAGATCCTGTATCCAGGCTTAAAATGTTCCTTCAATTTGCTGTCGTCGTAAATGTAACGCACGCGTGCCTCGAGAAGTGCATCGGGAAGTACCGGCTGCTCTCCGAGAAAATATTTACATGCTTCTTTATAATCTGCGAGCGATAAAGGCTGAGGATTTTGTATTCCATTCCCAGCTCCATCATTGATGAAGGCGTCAATTATACCTGCAATTTTTGGATTGTATTGGCTGTCAATATGTGGCGTCATTGTATGCATAGTATAAAGGTTATGACTGAGGAGGTCGAGGAGCTCTTTTTGTTACGGATGGTTCGGCTATCCGCTGAGGCACAAATGTTGGCGCCGGTGTGATTGTTATATCTGTAATTCCTCCATTCGTCTGCGCTAATGTATTCATGAATGCCATCGCTTCTTCAAGCATTCCGGGTTCCCCTGCGGTAAGCGGATCCGATAATCTATCCATGAAATTTTGAATGTCCTGATTTGATTCCCATCCGGGGGCAAATCTCTTCAGTGATTCTTTGATCATTTTTCCGTAGGATACGACATCTATAGCGCGTCCGAGATGCCCATTAATTTGACTTGCGAATAGTCCTTTCTGAATGAGTATATCTCTTGTTTTTTTCATGCCCTCACCTGTCACACTAAAATAACCCGTATTTGGCCAATCTAGCCATACTTGTCCCTTGTTATCAATAATAATTCGATCTTCTAATTCTGAGTGTCCTACTGGTGTATTATCAATAATTTTTACTTTTCCATCCAATTTCATTACATTTGCAAATTTAATATCTCCATGAAACATCCCTCTTTTTTGGTACTCCTGCAGGCCTTTTCCCATTTCATGAAGGCTTGTAAAATAATCTGCAGCTTTTGTATCTTTATCATTATACATTTTCAAAAAATCTGTCGCCTCGCGACCCGATTCATAAATAATTAAATTTTCACTCAGATGAAGTGGCTTCATGATGTGATCACTTTCCCATGTCTGCACTATTCTTCCGGCCTCCACTTCTTCCTGAAATGTATCAGTTTGCGGATCGAGAGGACGCTTGATTGCTGCGAATGTTAATGCTGTTTCACCTTCCAATCTGTAGGCAACATTTGCTACTACTCCTACACCTCCCTTTCCTAATTCCTTTCCGCGATAGAAGGTGATTTTCTTGCCATTACTATCAGTCATGGTTTCTTTACGGCCATTAAGCATTGCCGATAGACATTCTGTTCTTGCCAGAGACTGAAGGTCGCTCTTCTTTAAAAGTTCATATGTTTCGGGATCAGTATTTTTGAGATACTGGATGTCTTCCTGAAATTGTGTCCTCGGCGTTTCCCCTTTTTCGATTAATTCAAGGGCTTTCTGTGTTATTTTTGCCTGAGCCTCAGCCATATTGATATTTGCATTTCCAAAATCGAGAGCCAGATTTGTATCAATCACAGCTTCTCTTTGAACCTTTTTTCCTATTTCTGTAGCAGCTGGAATTTGCGAAATGGAAACAAATTCCGTCGTTGGTGGAGACCGCTGTGGAGCCATTCTTGCAGCCTCCTCAAGACGATGCAGTTTCACTCTGTAATGATCATTTTCTTCAGGTGAAACCAACTCTTCAGCAACTTCGATCGTTCCATCTGGCCCCTTAAGTTCTGGCTTGTTCACCGCGAGACCGTTTTTTAATGGAACAAGAATAATATCGATAAATGTAAGATTTCCATTTTTATCCACCATGATCTGACCTCCATCACCCGCGAAGGTATATCCAATTTCGTGCAATTTTTTCATTTGATTGCGATAGGCTGCGATCGTGTCCTGTGTGACATTGTCTTTTGCACTTCCTTCTCCGTGGAGAGGCGTACCCTCCGCTTTATTCATCAACACGACAAATTCACCTTTTTCCGTAATATGATACCCAAGAAATCCAGGGCCGATTCCGGCTGTTGCCGCGAGAGACAAATCGGCTCCTTCCCGTAGACCATACATAAAATCTTGGATATCCCCCTGTTTGTACACTTTTGCTACGACTTCGGTCTCCTGGCCATTTATGTGCGCGAGGTACACATCTGCACTCGAACCAGGAAAATCCCCATCGATCCTTTTTTCCCTATCAATTTGAATTTCAGTGAGTTTGTGTTTCTCAAAAAAAGGAAGTGTGGCCACTATGCTATCAAATGTTTCTAATGTTTCTTCCCCATTTGTACCTAATGATGGAAAAAATTTTTTTATTTTCAACAAAGATTCTTCCATATATTGCCTTTCCCATTGCTCCAATCCACCAATATGTTCAGTGCTCTCTATTTTATTGAGTATTTTTTTCAATGATGTCGCTTCTCCATCTGTCTCCAGTGATTGATTATGATTCAAAATTTTTAATCTATCTCTTGCTGCTTCTTCTGGACTTATTTCCACCTTTCGATACCTTTTCCTGCCATCGGCGAGTGTACCTGCCAGCTCGCTACCCATATGTTTTGCCTGAAGAAATTCTTTCGCATAACGTATTCTTGATTCATCATTGGTTAATTTTTCTCCCGTGAAGTGATTTTCTCCGGCGATTCTTGCTATTGATTGAATATCATGCGGAATTTCGCTTATTGTTTCTGGTTGAATCGACAACTCTACGCCGCCTTGTGTTATTGTTAGCGGTTTACCTGATTGAGTGGCCTCTATCACTTGTACTGGAGCTCCCATTTTCTGAAGAGCCGCAAGGGCTTGTTTTTGATCAGCGTAGGTTATTGCAATTCCTTTATCCGTGATCGTGCGCTCGACACCTGCCGAATGGAGGATGTCGCGTGCCTTTCCAGTTGCAAAAGGAATGAGTGAAAAAATAAATCCAAGGTATGGGTCGTTTGGGGCGAGACCCTCGCCAATTTTTTGCATCGTGTCTTCGAACATTTCTTCTTTTGTTTCTGAGGCGAGGTGCTGGAGATAGCCTTTGAGGCCGGTTGCTTTTATACCTTCTTTGATGGATGGGGCTGAGAGAATTTTTCCGGGGGCGATGTTGAAGGCTTGAGAAAGTTGCTGCGCGCCTTTGCCGAGAGCGGCGCCGAGGCCTTGACCGATGAGGGCGCCGCCGCCGGAGAAGGCGGCGCCTTGAGCCCAGGCAGTGGCCATATTTTCGGTACTGATAGCGTCGGTATTTCCTTCGATCGCGGCGGTCATATAGTTTGAGCCGATGGCGGCGCCGAGGGAGGTTGCGGCGGTGTTGGCAGCGAAGAGTGCCACGCCGGTGAGGGCGCCGCCGGAGGCGGCGACCAGGGCACCCATGGCTATCGCACCTGCAACCGCTGCTGCCGTAATAAGCGTGTATTTTCCTGCGTCTTTCAAAAATGCTTCCCAGCCAATGCCATGGCCTTTTATCGCTGCGACCTGTCGTGTGAGGACGTTAAGGGTTTTCATGTAGGCGCTTACTTTGTCCTGCATATCCTTCATTTTCGTCATCGCTTCATGAAGTCGTGGTGATGTTGCTTCATCCGGGATTTTGAGATTTCCGAAGAACTGCTTGGCATCTGAACTTCCGAGTTTGTTGAATGTTGGATCGAGAAGAATTTTATTCGCATCCTCGTGGAACATTTTCATATCTGATTCACTTGGTGTTTTTCCGGCCTGCATCTGCTTGAAAAGCGTCTCGATACTGCTGACAAATGGCTGCGTATTGCTTATGACGCTTGTAGCGTCCTGCTGGTATTCCTTCATCGAGGGGTTATTGTTTGTCGCGTCGAGAATCAGATTTTCTGTTTCGCCGAGGTACTGTTTCACGCCATCGTGAAATGATTTCTCGATAGCTGGAGATTTTTTCAATTCCATCATTTGCAAATCCTGATCAGCATCACCTACTCGGTACCCCTTCAGAAAACCCTGAAGTCGTTGCAATAGATCGACTGCCCCTCTTTGTGCATTGATGGGATCTTTTCCGCGCATGGTCTGGAGATCGGCGAACTCTTTTCCCAGTTTTGCGAGTTTTTCCTGTGCCTGTTTTTTGATCGCTTCTTCTTGAGGAGTTACTTTCAGTGCATCCATTGCGGCTCCTGCTTGGCCACTGAGCGCCTTCTGTTGCGCTTTGGTTTCCTGTGCATAGGCGGCTTCATACTGTGGTTTTCCGGTGTTTCGAT
The DNA here is from genome assembly GCA_964358735.1 of uncultured Candidatus Peribacteria bacterium. Classification (GTDB taxonomy): domain Bacteria; phylum Patescibacteriota; class Gracilibacteria; order UBA1369; family UBA12463; genus CALREA01. The sequence goes on from CAYHPV010000005.1 coordinate 20,092, forward strand.
AGAGAATGCTTCGTATGCGTATCAGATTATTTTCTATGATCTGCTGCCTGCCCTGTAGCTCCGCGATGCTTCCTGGAATTCTGAGTTTTGACTCACCACTCTCAATACCGCCATGGATCGCAGCATTTTCTTTGAAGTTCGCGAGCGTGAAATTATTTTTCTCACCCAGTATTTTTTCTAATGTCTGGAGCTGGCCATCATCTCCACCCGTGAGATGCTCCTTCTGCTGCGCGATGGGTGCGAGTCCGGCATAGAGCTCCTGTATGGCTATCATGTGCCCTTCCAAATCTGTCTCGTGACCTGGAGCCGACTCACCATTTGCCATGAGATGACTTTTGTAATTGTCGGCCGCTGCTTTTACCTTTGCTTCGAGTGCCCGTATATTTGGCTGCTGTTTCTGAATTTCTTTGAACTCGGAGCTATTGATCGTATCAAAAAGAAATACCATTTCTGGACGAATTTCGAAGTCGTTGAGATCTTCCTGGAACTTTTCTCCTGCGGCTTTCAGGGATTTTTCTGTGACCGTGTTGAGTTTGCCGATGGCGGCGGCGTGCTCGGCATCTACTTTTCTTAGTTCCGCTTTTACCTTTTCTTTATGCGCCGAATCGAGTGGCGATGCATCGACTTTCTTGTCTATTGAGAGCATTTTTTCCTGAAGAGCTTTTTCATCGATGACATCTTTTTTGAGCACGGCCTCTTTTTTCTGAATCGCCTCGGGGGCCTTTCCATACTGCGGACCAGCCTCGAGATAGATGAAGGTGTGTTCACGCTGGTAGCAGCTCCGGTAATGGCAAGATATCATTCTCATGGTGAGGTGTTGGTGGCGTGCATTAGAGCGTATCGAGTTTTTGTAAAATATCTTCCGCGGACTCTTTCTCGCCGGATTCCTGCTCGGCTGTCGCAAGTTTGAGCGCGGTTTTAAGCGTCACCTCCATTTTTTGCGACGCGTCTTGGTTTATTTTTTCTCGCTCTATGGCATCTTGCGCATGGATTTCTTCGAGG
>CAYHPV010000006.1:0-20016 GCA_964358735.1 uncultured Candidatus Peribacteria bacterium
ACAGATGTGGCTCAGCATGTTCCAGCACTTTTCGCTGTTTCAGATCATCGATTTCCAGAGTTGACGATGGTCCTGGATCGCTTTGCTCTTTCGCTGGATTATGACGAGGTGGAGTTTTATTGCCTGCTGAATATTCTGCAAAAACTTCTCAGCGATACTGAGATTGAGTTTCATGCACCCAGGGCTTTTCGCGTTTTGTGCGAACTTGCTTCAAGTAATTTCATTCATCTCCAATCCTTCAAAAATAAACGATACCGGGCGAGTCTTACTGAATCGGGCAGAACCTTCATGAGTCGGGTCTATCTGCCAGCTCGAGAGGCTTTTATCCTCCGACGTGTGCGCCATGAGAATTTTTCCTCTCTTGCCTATCATGCTGATCAGATATTTAAACAGTATCTCTTTTCGCTCATTATGGAAATTGCGACATCTGGTGACTCTGCCGGTGATTTGGATCGCCCTCATCCTCTTTCTCTTGAACAGGTACTTGATGATCTTATTGGTCCAAATCGTAGTTTTGCTGCACGATGTTTTTCTGTTCTTGAATCGGTCCAACTGGTCTCTCTTGTCCATGATGACATGGTAATTCATGCCTAGGCCTCCATGGATTTTTTATGCTAAACTCCTGGGTGATGCCAAAAGTTTCCATCATTACGGTGAATTTTAACCATAAGCACTTTCCGAAGTTGCAGGTGGAGGCGATTGAGAAGAGTCGGTTTTCGGAAGGTTCTGAGCTGAGCTTTGAAATTGTCTATGTGGATAATGCTTCGACGGATCCGATCAGTGTGGGGTTTCTGGAACAGGCTGATCGTGATGGGCGGCTGAAACTGGTGAAGTCGCTGAAAAATCTGGGATTTGCGGGGGGAAATAATCTCGCTGTGAAGAACTCAAGTGGCGATTTTATTTTTATTTTGAATCCCGATACGGCGGTCTATCCGGATACGCTGCAGAAGATGGTGGAGTTTTTTGAACGGGATGATGGGCGGCGCACGGGAATTCTGGGGCCCCAGCTCGTCTATGCCGATGGCACCATTCAGGAGTCGTGCCGACGAGATATGGGGATCATGGATCTCGCGATCAAGCGAACGTTTCTTCGGCATCTTCCGGGGTTCAAAAATCGTCTCGCGAAGTATCTGATGAGCGATTTCGATCACGGAAAAACTCAAAAAGTCGAGCTGCTTACGGGGGCGGCTATGATGCTCCCGCGCGCCGTTTTTGACCGCGTAGGAGGCTTTGATGACCGATATTTTCTCTTCATGGAAGACTTCGATCTGTGCAAAAAAGTGCGGCGCGCGGGCTATGATATCGTCTACTACCCCGAGGCAAAAGTGGAGCACTATCACAAACGACTCAGCGGTGGAAATTTTTTCACCATGCTCACCAAAAAAGTTTTCTGGCTCCATGTGGAAAGCGCGACCAAATATTTCTGGAAGTGGCGAAAATGAGCGATGATCAGAGAATTGAGGAAAATCTTAGACTTTATGGAAGTTCTAAGACTCACCTTTTGTCCATCGATAGTGAAGCATTTTCAGGTAATCTTTTATATTCATTTTTCCTACAAATCGCACACCGTCTTTCCCTAAAAGTTCAGAGCTGTTCACCTCTGCAACGGTACGGTATTCATCTGAGCGACGCATGGGAAATTCCGGAAGTAATCTATATGCTCTCTGCAGGTCGAGATGCGTGGTCATTCTCTCAATAAGATCTCTAAGTTCTTCGCCTGAAAATTCTTTTGTCAGCCTCCCATCTGATGTCTGTGATCCGCAAATATCTATCATCGCGTGGAACGCTGTTCCTTCTATTTCATCGAAAAATCGGAAAAAATTATATACCTGTTGGGGATAATTGTCGGGATCATTGTCTCTCAAATAGATGGCGACTTTTTTCATGCCTTTCGGCCCTTCCTTGAGCGCTTCCCGTATTTTCACGAGCCGATTGATGAGACCTTTATTTCCGAGAATATCAAGACAGTAGATTCTTAATTTTGGGAATTTTTTTCCCATTTCATGCTCATCGGCCATTTTCATCATGGATCTTTTTCCTTCTCTGAAGTCGAGTTCAATTTGCCTATAGTGTTCAGCTCTTGTTCTTTCCCGATTTACAACTTTTGTTCGTGGCTCTGCACTTTCAAAAGCGATGTGATCCGCCAGTGTCACCCGTTCAAACCTGTCCTGTTCGACGAGAAATGTGGAAGCCTGATGACGCATGGTCGTAGTTATCTCCTCGGGAAGTCCAAGCGTGAGATGTTGTATTCCAAGAACCGGAAGCGTAATTCCAATAAATTTCCGGGCTGCCTTGAGTTCCCTTATCAGCTCTTCATTACCTGCCAATTCCCCGAGATATCTCTTTGCAAAGGCATCTCCAATGGCTACCGGTTTATCCGATATAACTCTTTTTCCTGCGAGTGCGGATTTTGGTGGCGTCGCTCGTTCGAACTTTAATGCATGCTGTCGATCAAGAAGTGACAGTACCTGTGCCTCCGGTTTGCCTGTTTCTTTCACGGTTTTTTTGGGTTAATGAAGAGGTTCTCGCAAGCTTTTCTTGCTGGGAGCCTATTTTACCCGTATTTTTTTGTTTGTCAATAGCCGCTTCAGACTTGGCTTTTCGCGGCGAGCTGACGAATAACCTCCGGATAGTACTTTTTTTCGAGTTCTTGGACTTTGGTTTTGAGGGTATCGGCCGTGTCGTCGGGGGCGATGGGGATGCTTTTTTGAAGCAGGATTTCGCCGGTGTCGACGCCTTCGTTGACGTAGTGAATGGTCATGCCGGTTTCTTTTTCATGGGCGGCGAGGACGGCTTCGTGGACGGAGCGCCCATAAAAAGCCGGTCCGCAAAATTTTGGAATGAGCGAGGGGTGAATATTGATGATCGGAGTGTTTTTCGCCGTGAAGTGCCGAGTGAACTCCGGCGTGAGGATTCGCATGTAGCCGACCAGGCAGATGAGATCCGGCTTCAGTGGCTCGATCGCGGCGATGAGCTCGGTGTCAAATGCTTCGCGGGTTTGCTGCGGGTCTCCCAAAATATGTATCGTTTTGTAACCTTGTGCATGCGCGCGCTCGAGGGCGTAGCAGTTTTTTTTGTTACTGATCACGGCAGCGAGCTCGATGCCCGGCATGTGGTCAGCTTTCATTTCATCAATGATCGCCTGCAGATCCGTGCCTCTGGTGGAGGCGAGGACGACGATGCGGAAGGGGTTTGCGGTTGAATTTGCCATAGCTGCACTGTACGGAGAAAATCGTGGTTTTTCTATGTGTGGATTTTCCAATCTGCTTGCCTAAATTATATTTTTATGGTATTATAGCATCAATAAAAACACACATGCACGAATCTCATCATATTCACCATGAGTCTTCACACCATAAGCACTGGATCGCCGGTGCGCTTGTTCTCGTAGCAGTACTCGCGGCGATTTTTCTCTCTGGAAAAGCGACCACCTATATACAAGGCATGTTTGATGGATGTCCCGATGGGGAGGAGTTTTGTGTGAATCCGGATTTGGATCGTCGCGGTGGCATGACGCTCGATGAGGCGGAGGTGCGACGCGATGACGATGTTCTGCATATGCCGAGCGCTGAAGAGCGCGAGGCAGACTGGCAGCGAAAAATTTCTGATGATCCGAATCCTAACAAAGACAAAGATATTTTTAGTGTCGACTCCGGTGAGATTCTACCAAAAGAAGATGGCCCGTCTCAGCCACCACTGATTCAAAATAAAATTGTCATCTCGGTCACCCCGAATTTTCCTCTCAATATTACCGCGGATACCACACAGATCACTCCGCAAAAACCTCTCGATGTGGCCTCGTATCGCATGTGTACCAAAGGCACTGAAGATGCCATTATCAAGAGCCTTTCAATTAAATCGTTCGGAACCTATACTGGAAAAACCATTCAGATCTATGTCGATCAAAAGCCGGTTTCCAATCCCATTACGATCATGCAAAGTTGGACTGGAGATTTTCTGACCGTGGATAATCACATCGTGAAAAAAGACACGTGCAGCGATGTCGTCGTGAAGATGCTGAGTGCTGATGCAGGAAGTCTCTGGCAGCGTTTTGAATTCAATGGTCTCTCGGTCAATATCGATAAAGAGGTTGTCGATTTTGATGCCACCGCCGGTCTGTACATTGGCGATCCGCACTCACTTGTTGTCTTCAAACCTGAAAAATACGTCTACGTCCAGTCACCGATGATGAAGAATCAGCAGTTTGTATATCCGCCTCTGGCACCAGAGCAGGATTACGGGACATTCTCACTGGTTACCAAACCAAACTCTACCGCGACGATCAAAAGTATTACGGTTCGAATGATCACCGACTCGGATAAAAGTATCTCCGTCACACCTCGTGCCAAGCAGGAGGCGTATTATTATTTTAATGACTCACTCCCAAACTATGCCAACTGGTTCAATGGGCTCCAGCCTGCCAGTGGCCTTCCGGCTTACACGCTCGCCCCGAATAAAGATGTCATCATCCCTATCGATCAGTCCATTCCCTACAGCACCAATCTGAGTATCAATCTCAGCGCCAATCCTCCGACAAAAGATCTCATGACATTTTATCTTGCGATCGTCGCGGTGGATACCGATGCCAAGGTTGATTGGGAAAAACCAAGCCCGCTTCCGGGACCGGAGATTATTATTAGTGACGTGCAGTCCACGACCGTGCCAGAAGTTATCCTCCATCCATCGCCTCTTTCCGGCAACCAGAATCAATGGTTTGATGCGAGTGAGGCACAGACCGCCCTTAAAAATGGCCCTCTTACCTTTGCCACGCTGTTCCTTGAGCAAACCGTTCAAGCCCCTATGCAGGTGAAAAATCTGAAGATCAAGATGGGTGGCCTGTTTGGTGATGTGCTGAAGTTTCGAGTTTCCTACTACGATGATACGCTCCAGAAAATGATCAATCATGATGATGATGTGAGCAAAAATGGTATCCTCACTGTTCCTGACTTCACTATGACGAGCGGTGTCACTATCAATCTTCAGCTTCTCGAGTACTCATCGAATCCGAAATTTATTTTTTCTCTCAAGCCGACCATCACGTCGTTGGAGATTTTCCAGGATTCGAGTGGAGCTGTGTACAAAAAAGGTGATGCTGTCGGCCTTCATATTAAAAAAATTGATATCCAGAGTAATCAGGTGTCGATCGTAAAACTCTCCAAGTGGCCCCAGCCTTTTGGCATTATCTCCTTCGGGCCGACGACGCTGGTCAAAACTTCCGATCAAAAAAATCCGGGTGTGACCTACGTCGACATTGCCAAGCTTCCCAAGGACAAGAGCTCATCATTCAACGTGAACTCGACCTGTTTTATCGCCCAGGGCAACTCGAAAGTGCTGGAGGTTACCTACCAACACGTCGCACGAGATACGTCACCTTTTGCCGATATCAAACTGAAGGTAAACTGGACGGATGTCTATCTGAAGCCAAAAGATTGGACTAAGGAGGCAGCCGTCTTCACCCTTACCAACCCCATGAGTGTGTGGAATGATAACGGTATCTGTCTCGAGCTTGACGTCATTGATCCCAAAGAGGCGGCCGAGGATTTCTGGTTTAGTCTCATACATATCAAGGCCGTGACCCCAGAAAAGAGTACCAATGTTCCTGTGTACAACGAGTCGAAATTTCTTGAAGAACTTCCGGTCAAAGGCACGGTCTATACTTTCAAATAATATCCCATGGAATTCATTCGACATCATCGATGGTTGGCTGCGGTCTCTGCGATTCTTCTCATCGCCGGTGTCCTGCTTGTGTCGGGCGCCGTGGATTTTTCCGGTGATTTTTCGAGAAAGCCCTGGAAAAGAATTGATGAAAAAATCGAGATACAAGAGAAAATTGATCCCGAAAAATTCATGAATAGGAATTCATTTTTGGATAAAAACCTGGTCGGCGATCTTCCTGATGGTATCAATATTTTTCGATCGTCCGCAGAAAAAATTGATTTTCCCTATGAAAAAATCGGTGATATTACGGAGGCAACTCCGCTTATTCAGACCCAGTACACCATCTGTGTGAATGGCAAGACCAATGCGACGATTGATCAGCTCGCCTTCGATGTGCACGCGCAGGCGGAGTTTTATTTTACCGCGTACATCGGACCAAAAAAGATGTGGGCTACTCCGGCCGGATTTTACTTTCCTCCGACCAGTAATGAAAACATTCCTGTTGGAAAAAAATCGTATACCATCAAGGGACCATTTACGATCTCTGCCGGCAAGTGCGAAAAACTCACCCTCTACCTGACCAAGCTCGATACGTCGTCTCAGTGGATTCTTCCTATGTTCAAGGGGCTCAAGGCCACCCTGAGTGCGACCTTTACCGATTACCCGGCGAGTGGTGGATCTGTCCAAACCACACTCACTCCCTACCTCAATAAGACAACGTTTGGCTATGGAACGATCGAGCGGATTCAACAAAGCGCAACTGAGACTGGCGGTAGTGGCGGCTCAGTACAAGCCGGCTACGATCCTGTGCAACATATTTATGGCAAGATTCTGACCGAAAAAATTGTCGTCACCCGAATAAGTCCCGCGGTTAACGATATCTCTGGTAAAAAATTTCCCGCTCTTGGTGCCGGAAAACCGCCACTCATACTTTCTACCTTCAATGTCTGCGTCAAAGGTGAGACGGATGCCAAAGTAACCGGCATGAGTATTCACATGAACGCGACGGCAGGATTTTCTTTTTACGCCGGTTTCGGAACCCAATTTCTCTGGAAGGATCCGATCAATCACTTCGAGCAGTACGTTCCTACCGATGGGTATATGGGTAAAAGCTTTGACTTTCTCTCGGAAAAACCAATGATCCTCCCTGCCGGATCTTGCACACCCCTGACTATCTTTAGCACGAAGGTCAATCAGAAGGACGCAAAGTTTATTCTCCCGATGTTTGAAAATATTGGCAGCAATCTTGCCGCCGAATTTATCGAGACGTATGCGGATAAAATCTATGTTCGACCGCTGGGGAAAAAGAATGCGCCACAACGTGGTCACGGAACTCTCACTCTTCTCTCTGAAACCAAGGGGCCCATCTATGTCCAGGAAAAGACGAACTTCAATACCCTGATGTATTCTGGAGCGAATAAGGTGTACTCCTATTTTTCCTTTGTTCAACGCATTGGTCAGGCGGTGCAGCTCTCAAGCTTTGATTTCATTCTTCAGACCAACTACGACAAGCCAATCAAAGTCGATTTCAAAATTCAGCGAACATTCGCTACTGATGTTTTTGGTCAGTCATGGCCACGGCCAACTCTCGAAGAGACAATGGTTACCGCCATGATTCCTCCGAATCAACTCTTTACGCTTCCTCTCACGATGAAGCTAGGACCTATGGAAGAGCTCAATATTCTCCCTCTCCTCCATCTGCCGGCCGTGAGTGCGACCTATCTTCCGCGCATCCAGAGTGTTGGCTCCGACTCGGCTGAGACGCTCATCACCCCGTGGGTGAATATTTTGACGAAAGAGGTGAAACCATTTGTCGGCATCGATGATCAGAAAATCATCATCACCATTCCCGGACAGGAGCAGCCGGGTGAGCTGCCTATCTGGGGCAAAATTCCTGATGGTAAGAAAAAAAGTGAAGATGATCTCGTGAAGGCGAAGACCAAAGAAGAGTTTTTGGATATTGCGAAAGAGCTCCATGCCCTGAAATTTTCTGCCTGGCTTCCGTGGCCACTGAGCCACACCTTGGCAGAGGTGAAAGACGATATTGCGAAGAAGGGTCAACACCACCTTGCGTATGTGTCTTTTGATGCCGTCGATACGCTCGTGAATCATCAGTACGTTCCGAAAAAAATCACCCTTATGCTGAAGTCCAATCTTGCCACTCCATTGCTTATCAACAATAATGGATATGGCAATGCATTTGACAAAAAACTTACGATTCAGCCGAATAAGCCATTTGATGTTATCGTTCCTCCATTTGAGAAATATGCCCAACTGAATATCTCTCTCAAAGAGTTCCCGGTGACGGATAAACTCAATTTTTATATCGAACCTATCGTCGTCAAGGCGGAGTTTGCCTATGAGAAAAAGGGTGCGGCTGCGGGATCTGTCGCCACGCCACTCGTGACGCTTCAAGTTGGTCAAAATGGTAGTATCGTCTCGTTTCCACACTCTCTTGGTACGATTGAGTATTCGTCCGGTGGACTCTTTGAGCACTCCAATAATAATATCGGTCCTCCGTTTAAAAAAATCGTGGATATCGCCACGATGGATCCGAACAAAGATATCGTGATGAATAGCTTCTGTCTTAAGGCTCTTGAAAAAGCGACGGTCAACAAACTCGTCTTTGATCACATCGCGCGTGACACGTCACCATTTAGTATGATTTCACTCGACATGGGATTCTCCAAGGCGTTCCTCCAGGTCAATGGATGGAGCAAACATGAGGCTGTTTTTGGCCTTACGACCCCTGTTCAGATGGCTGCCGGAGATGTGTACTGTTTTGATCTGAAGGTGAAGGGGCCTGTCCAGGAGGAACTTGAGGGAGCATACTTTGATTTGATTGATGTCGGTGCGGTGAATACGAGTAGCGGATTTCTTGAGACGTACTTGAAGAGTGGTCCGGCGGTGTCGAAGCAGCATCCATTGAAGGGGACGCAGTTTGATTTCTTTTAAAGGAATTTTATACCTTTTTTTATCGATCTATCGCCCTGGCTTAGCTTTGATTTATTCTTATTGATTTTGAAGTATGATTTTTGATATAATGTTTCTAGAAAGGTCCTCGGCCGTGGCCATCATACCACAAGTTAGCGGAGGGCTTTTTGTTATATTGGAAATACGGATATAAGAAATTTTTCTCTGCTTCGAATATCTTCTTTTATTTGGACATGAAATATTTCTTGGTTTCTTGTTATCCCCGTAAACCTATAAAGAATTTCTGATGATGTATGCGGATTTTCCTTTATTGAGCCTGGGTCATAGCTTGAGTTCATAATCAAATCAATAGCGCAGGGAAAATATTTGAGTCGACGAATTTTGTCTCGACGGTTCAATTTATCATCAATATGATGCCAAAATAAACCTAAAAATATCTTCTGTTTTTTGAAATATCTTGAGCGTACATGTGCGCGGCGTTTTTTCTTCGGGCATATTGCGTCATAGATACTTTTTGCCCTTTTGAAAATTTCTTTCAAATCTGTTCCTGGAATTTTATCTACTCTTGTCTGATAGTATTTCATTTCTGGATACTACCATGAAGTTTTGTTTTACTCTAGCCATTTATCTGTCAGAATTTTGTAATGTTTTTGTTATCTTTTTGTAAGGTTTTTCATACTTCCCGGATACAAAACCTGAAAAAGGCAGTCTTTGGGGGCGCGAAAAATTTCTGATGGAGATACGGAGCGAGTTGTAAAATGAACCGGGGCATCACGAATAACTACGAATGGAATTGACTCATTCCCTTCACCGCACACCAATGTGGCGCTGGAGGCGAGGCCATCGGCGAGATTTTTTTGTGTGATGCGAAGTTTTTTTCCGAAGAGATCTTTTGTTCCGCGACAATCTTCTACCCCGCGAAAACCTGCGTAGCCGAGGGCGAGGCCCGTGACACCGTTTCTCAGGGGCGTGACCCAAGAGTCAAAAATCAGGATGCCGAGATTTTTTGGAAGATGTTTTTGTGGGAAATTTTTGCGAAAATAATGTTGAAGTTGCTTTCGAAAAAGTGCTGCTGAGTGATACGAATCATCCGGCCAACCAATACTACATCCTTCCGCTACATTTGAGGTGTCGATGCCAGCGCTTGGTATGAGCATGCCATCTTTCAGGGTGAGTTGCGTTTTTTTGTCTAGCATGAGATCGGCCTCTTCTTCCATATACTCTTTTTTTGTCGTGCGTCGCAATTTTCCTTCAGTGAGGGCGACCACTTTTGAGACGATGGCGATGATGTCGCCGTTTTGTAAGGTGATGCTCTGTGATTTGCATGCCGATACGAGTATTTCGATGAGCGAATCATTTTCGCGTATCCGTCTGGTTTTGATGGGGATGATCTGCATGCGCATTGGTGGTTTGACGGCCTGATGCTACACTACGAGTATTATGGAACGCTACGGTATTATCGCCCACCCGGTCAGCCATTCACTCACGCCTGTCATGTACCTGGCGGCTTTTGAGGCTCTTGGCATGGAGGCGAGTTGCGAGAAGTTTGATGTCGGGGAAGATGGATTGAAGGAGTTTATGGAGAAATTTCGAGCGGGAGACATGGAAAATGAGTGGCACGGGTTTGCGGTTTCCAGTCCACATAAAGAGAAGATCATGGGGTTGCTTGATCGGGTCCATCCGGTGGCAGAGGCTATTGGTGCGGTAAATACAGTGCGGGTCGTGCGACGCGTGAGTGGGGACGGCGCTATCGAGCTCGTGGGGTACAACACTGATTGGCTTGGGGTTACGAGAGCACTGGAAGAGCATCTTGCGTGTGGTGATTCTCGGGTGAAAACCTTACGATGGAAAAAGGCTCTGGTGATTGGGGCGGGTGGGGCCGCCCGGGCGGCCGTGTATGCACTGAAGGACGTCGGCATGCATGTCTATATAACGAATCGAACGCCAGAGCGAGGTCAAACGCTTGCTGGGTTTTTTAGCGCGGCTTATCTGGATTTCTCTTTTTCTGATCCTGCTTCTTCCGGATATCCATGCGAAAGCTTTGACGTGGTGGTGAATACGACGACGGTTGGTCTTGATTCGTCTGTGTCTCCGATACCGATTCATTTTTGGGAAGAGTTTGGAAATGGGATCGCGATGGATTTCGTGTATCGGGTGGGGGAAAAAGCTGGCGATGGGAGTGGTGATGGAGTCTCTTTGACCCGTTTTCTCCAGGAGGCCGACCGCGCTGGATGGGAAACGATCAGCGGAGGCACCGTCCTCGCACGTCAGGGGGTCGAGCAATTTGCACTGTTAAGCGGTCGGCCCATCGATGTTTCCGTCTTTGACCGTGTTGTGTCTTAAAAAATCTGGTATTATTCATCTTTCATAAAATATTGCAATCATACTCAGCTTCGGGCCCGGGCCCGGCACGTGCTTACTGTGTCCCCTTGCGGGGCCGGATTTTTGCTATAAAATAAACTGCTGCTCTGTACATGTCTAAAATTTGACGATTCATAGTGTGTCGATTATAGTGATGTGAATTCTTGACCACGTTCATTGACACATCGGCGCAAAACAGTTTCTCTTTCAAACAGAGACAGACAGGGGAATAAGTCCTCACTCACAAACGGCACCGTAAGGCGCCGCTCAAAACAAAAACACAATCACAAACAAAAACATACCAAATTTTTTACCTCGCGAAAGGTTATTAAAAAATAGTATGACCCTACCGCGATCGGCCACCGGCGCGCCTCAAACAGGCCGTCCGAAAAGCCATCCGGTCAATACCGCCCTAGAAAAGCAACAAACTTTGTGGTTCTTGTTCCTCTATCTGTCTTTGCTTGGGCTTGTCCCTTCTCACGAAGGGATACCTCGATACACTTCTGGTTGTACTCGATCTCACTAATATCGAGAACGTAGTACACGTCAACAGAGAGTCACAAGGCGGTGACTATAAAATAACTGACCAGGCCATAAGCTTATGACAAAAAACACACACCAAAGTTCCTCAGCTAACAAACATACAAAATATTCGTTCGGCTGATAGGTGACTTTCAGCCCCGATCGCAAGATCGGGGTTTTTGTTTGTGGAAATTTGTTCTTTGTTATCCTTTTCTCTTCTCCAGCGCCCCATACCACAGCACGAGCATCAGCATGCCGCCGGTGATGGCGATGTCGGCCACATTAAATACCGGGAATTTCCAAACAGCAATAAAATCAACGACGTAGCCGAGACGAAAACGGTCGAGGAGATTGCCGATGGTGCCACCGAGGATGAGGGCGATGGCAACCCAGGCGAGGGGCCGACGCAAGTCGAGCTCACGGTGCAAATACCAGCCGCCAATCAATATAATCAACACCACGAGTGGCGCAATGATGAGCTCTGGAAGTGGAATACTGAAAGCGATGCCATTATTGCGGAAAAAAATAATTTGAAAAATATCGCGAATCATCACGATGGGTAAGTTCGGGTGCTCGATGATCCAGAGCTTGGTCAGCTGATCGGTCGCGAGGGTCGCGAAAATGATGAGAAGAAAAAGTTGGAAACGTTTGTGCATATTCGCTGCGCATTGTACCATACTAACCACAACTGCGCCTCACATGGAAAGTACCCACAAACCGGACTATCAGCTCCTCATGTACACCGGCATTCTGCTCGTGATTGGTCTCATTATGATCACAAGTATTGGCGTGCCGAAGTCGATTCAGATCTCGGCGCCGGGGGTGTTGTACCCGAGCTGTGACGATCCGCTGGTGGATTGTTACCTGCTTTTCAAGCGCCATCTTATGCGCTTACTTATTGGTGTGGTCGCGATGTTTGTGGTGGCGAAAATTAATTTTCGCTTGTGGGAAAAAGTTTCGGTGTGGCTTTTTGGGCTCTCGATTGCCATGCTTGTCGTCGTGCTGATTCTTGGTTCTTCCAATAACACCTTCGCCACGAGCTGGCTCACGATTTTCAATACTTCTGTCCAGCCTACGGAGTTTGCGAAGATCGCGCTCGTCTTTTATCTGGCCCACTGGTTCGAAAAACGGCGGGCTGATATTGGAAATTTCCAGTATGGGTTTATCCCCTTTTGCGTCATCACTGGAGGATTTTTATTGCCGATTCTCGCGCAGCCGGATCTCGGAAGTTCGTTTGTGATTAGTGCCGTGGCTGTGGGCATTTATTTTGCGGCGGGGGCGAAGATGCGACATCTCGCGGTTGGATTTGTCGCGGTGGCGTTTGTCTCGATGTTGATTTTGTTGTCCGCCACTCACGTGCGTGAGCGATTCAAGGCCTTTGTGTCGAGTTCGGCGGAGTGTCGCGAAGATTACTGCTGGCAGACGGAACAGGCGCAGATTGCGGTGGGAAGTGGTGGATTTTTTGGCAAGGGCCTGGCCCAAGGAGTCCAAAAATCGTACTGGCTTCCGCAGGCTTCGGATGACTTTATTTTTGCGGCGAGTGCTGAGGAGCTCGGATTTGTCCGCACCGTTTTGCTGGTTTTGCTGTATGGCGCGATCGCCTACCGAGGGTTTTTGATTGCCGAGGGTGCGCCAAGCGGCTTTGCGCAGCTCACCGCTATCGGCATAACCGTCTGGATTACCTTCCAGGCTTTCATTAATATAGGGGTGAACATTAATCTCTTTCCGGTCACGGGCATTACGTTGCCGTTTGTGAGCTATGGTGGATCGTCTCTGATCGCCTCTCTGATCGGAATTGGCGTGCTTCTCAATATTTCTAAATATAGTTCCCATGCGGGTAGTTTTCACCGGAGGAGGTACAGCGGGACACGTCCTGCCCAATATCGGCGTGGTTAAGGAGCTGCGTGAGCGGTGCGCTCGTGATGAGTTGGAAATCTTGTATCTGGGTTCTGAAAAGGGGCCTGAGAGAAAATTGTGTGAAACATATGGGGTGGATTTTGTCGCGATTTCTACGGGAAAATTGCGACGGTATTTTTCGTGGGAAAATTTTGTGGATCCATTTCGGGTGATAAAGGGATGCTTCGATGCGTGGCGTGTTTTGCGAAAATTTCGACCGGATGTTGTTTTTAGTAAAGGTGGGTTTGTGAGTGTGCCGGTGGTGCTGGCGGCTGCGAAGTTGCGTATTCCGGTGATCGTTCATGAGGCCGATGTGGAGCCGGGACTGGCGAATCGTCTCTGCGCGCGATTTGCGAAGGTGATCTGCGTGAGTTGGGAGGAGACGATGAAGTTTTTTGAAAAAAATGGCGGGGGCGACACTTGGAAGAAAAAAATACTGTGTACCGGCATGCCCGTGCGAGCGGAGGTGATGAGTGGTGTGCGTGAGCGCGGTCTGGAGTTTCTCGGATTTTCCGGTGAGCGACCGGTTTTATTGGTGATGGGTGGGAGTTTGGGTGCCGCGAGTGTGAATAATTTGGTGTGGAGTGTGATGGATGAGCTCGTGAATGTTTTTGATGTGGTTCACGTGACTGGTGCGCAGAACACGCAGAGCGCGGAGCATTATGTGGCATCCCGATCCCATTATAAAAGTATTCCCTATCTTCAGGATGAGCTCTTTGATGTGTATGCGGCGAGCGACATCGTCGCGAGCCGTGCGGGTGCCAGCGCTCTCGCTGAATTATGTGTCCTCGGCAAACCGTGCGTGTTGATTCCGCTTGGCTCTGCGCAAAGTCGTGGTGATCAGATCGTGAACGCGGGTGTGCTACGCGAAGCCGGAGCCGCTGAAATCTATTTTCAAGACTGGAACGACCCTTCTGAATTTCTCAGAATTATTACCGACCTCGGTACGAATGAAAAAAAACGCGCCGCTTTTTCAAAAGCCATGCAGCTCTTCGGCGAACGCCACAAACGCGCCGCCGGTCAGATCGCGGAGGTGATTTTGTCGCTGGCGGGATGAGGTCGCGTGAGGCTCGAATAGAGTTTGACATATTTGGAGAGCGCGCGCTCTCGGAAAGAGTCTATTTTTAGTATCTGTAAGCCATTTTATTTTTTATCGAATATTCCGAAAACTCAAAGCTAAAATAGAAAAACTCATGTTTTTTTAGCTTCAACTCCTTGACAATTTTTGTAGAACCGTTATTTTATGCTCTTATTCTTTCTTCTCTGTCTATGCGTGCCTCATCTTTCCTCACTTCCGCTGCCCTCGCTCTCGGGGCATGTAGCACTGATGATCTTGTTACGACTCCATCAGCTGTTGACGTAACACTCAATGCAACCCGATGGGCAGATATTTCGACATTCTCGCAATGTCGATCTTGTCCCCTTGAAACCCCCTGAACCTGACCCCTGCCTTCAGGCGGCAAAAGATCTCGCTGCTACTGACGGAGATTCATCAATACTTGAGGGACTGTACCAAGATTGGAGGGAAAAATTCGATGATATTCTTTCAGGTTTTACTCCACGACCTGCTGCATCCCGCGACTCAAGTGCCGATAATTGTGAAATGCTTGGCACAAATGTTGGGTTTACTATTACACGCGATGGCCAGTTTTCGGGATATAAAGTTCGTCCAGATAAACCGAATCTCTCATTTGCCGTCATGCATCAAATGTGGAGTGAAAAATCCAGCCTTAAGCCTTACTCCGTGGTTCCAAAACCCGATGAGTTTGATATGCAGCATCCCTTTAAATGTCATGACTTGCAGGTTCAGGACTGGAAGACTTGGGATCCCTTCATGCCAGGTTCTAAAAATAATCCCAATCCTTTGCCTCAATTCGGTAGTAGATTTATTGCTCTCCCCTGTGATCCAACTGCTCCTGCCTTTGCGGGTGTTGGAGGATGCTGGTATGAAGAGCCGTCTCCAGAGAACGGAAATCAGCTCACTGATGGATGTGGTGGCGGAGGAGGTGAGATAGATCGTGATTATACTGCTAAACTTCTCGAGTGTGTCCGCAAGGCTGTCGTGAAAAAAGGCGAGGAGCTGTGCCTGTAGAGTGCTATACTGGAGCCATGAGTGACAACAAAACCATCGGCATCAACGGCTGGTTTCTCCAATATCCGTATACGGGCATTGGGCAGTATACGATCAATTTGCTGCGAGAATTTGCGAAGCATCATGATCTTGATTTTCTCGTGGTGGTGCCGAATGATGAGTGCGCGGAGCGGATGAAGTGCGAAGATATTACGTTGCCGGTCCACGTGGTGAAGCCGCTCCCGTGGGTACCGACATCGATTCAAAAACATTATTGGGAGCAAATTCAGATGCCGAGATTTTTTGAAAAAAATGGTGCTAACCTCGTATTCCTGCCGTATCCTTGCGCCAAGTGGTTTGGAAAACCGACGTATACCACCGTCGTGACCGTGCATGATACCATTCCGTGGACCGAAAAAGTCTATCGACGGGGGCCCCTTTCGGCGAGTGTCCATGCGATGAGTCGAAGAGCGGTTAGACGAGCAGAAAAGATTATTACGGTATCTGAAACTTCGGCAGCGAGCATTACCGAGGTGTGTGGAATCCCGCGCGCGCGTATCCACGTGATTCCCAATGGCGTTTCAGATATGTTTCTCAAACCGGCAGATCCAAAACTCATCGAGAAAACTCTCAAAATCTATAGCCTCACACCGAACCACTATTTTCTCTACGTCGGCGGCTATGATGAGCGCAAACAGGTGAAAAAACTGCTTGCCACTCATGCATTGTATGTTCAAGCGACTCATGCACGAGGTGAAGCTGTCTATCCTCTCGTTCTCGTGGGTGGCAAAGCTCACACTGATGCTCTCTATGCGGATTTTGATGCCGCAGAAGACGCTGCAGCTCTCGCTCCAGAGGAAAAAAACTTTTTGACACCGGCAAAAAACTGCGCTAGCGTAAAAGTAGTTCGTACTGGATACATCGAAGAAGACGTTTTAGCGGCATTATATGAGGCGAGTCGGGGGTTTTTGCATTTCTCACGAGCAGAGGGTTTCAATATTCCACTCGTGCAGGCACTCGCAAAACACCGACCGTGTGGACTTTCCGACATACCAATTCATCGAGAAATAGCTGGCGAAGCTGCCGTCTTTATCGATTCAGAAAAAGCCCAAGCGGCTGAAGATCTTTTTCGTTCCTTCACAACTGATGCCCCCCTTCTCGAACATCTCTCGCAGAACGCTGAGCAGTGGTGCTCGTCCCACAATCTTCGCTGGAGTACGAGTGCCGAGATGCACCTCAAGATTTTCGAAAAATAGCTCATTGCATTTTTTAGTCACCGCCTATGACGACCTTATTTTTCTTCGTTGTCGGGATCAATGCCGTTTCGATTTTGTACCTCCTCATCACGTTGACCCGCCTTCGCAACTACATCATCAAAAATTCGTTTGAAGAGACGAAATATACTCTTCTGTTTGGTTTTGTGCCGCTTGAGTCGTACATCTATGCCTATGTCGTTTCTGTCGTCGCGTATGGAATGTTTCTCTGGTATATCATTGTCTAAACACTATGGAATCAATCATCGAATCATCTCTGGACCAACCTATCACTACGCAAAAAGACCGCTACTTCCGCGGGCAGGGACCCGATGAGCAGATTCTTGCGTTTTGTCGGAGACACGCCATTTCTCTTCTTCCGCACATCGCTCTTTTTATGCTCATTACCGTGGCGCTCCTTCTGTTTATCATCAATTATCCTGCCTTTAACGAGCTTTTTGAAACCGATTTTTTCCGCTTCATGCTCTTTTTTTCTGGCATCATGCTCCTCTACTATGTGCACCACTTTTTTCTCAGACTCTTCCGCCATTACCTCTCCGTTATCGTCGTCTCGAGTACCCGCGTGATCTCTCTCACCAAGTCTCTGTATCTTATCAATGAAAAAGAGGCGGTGGATCTGAAGAATATTCAAGAGGTGAAAAAAATGCAGAGTGGTGTGCTGCAGAATCTTTTTAATTTCGGCGATCTCTATATTATTTTGTCGACCTCGACGCAGGGTGTGTACTTGCATGATATTCCGAATCCCGATTTTCATTTTCGACTGATCAATAAGGCAAAACAGGCCTACCTCAAAGAACACTCCGAGGGTGGAAGCGGAAGTGGTACGGTACCAGCCCCTGCGACAGCCGTATTGCCTCCACCTCCAAATTCCGGTAGGCTAGCGCAAGCTGGTCTGGTTTTTTAGTCATGTTATGGAATCTCTTTTCGTTGTTATCGGTGTCATCGTGATTCTCTGTATTTTAGTGGTGGGATATTTTTTATTCCTTCGACGAGTGCGCGTGCGGGTGCGGAAGGCGTGGCTCAACGTGTATGAAATGTTTTTGGCTCGTGCAGATCGCGTGCCGTTATTGGTTGAGCTGGTGCGGGGAGAGGTTCCTGGGCATGAGTCGTTGTTACAGGAATTGATTGGCGTGCGTGTGGCTACGGCCGGAAAGGCGCTGCCTACTCAAGAGAAGCGCGTGGCTGAGGAGGCACTTGGGGAGGTTTTGGCGCGCGTGGTTGGTGAAATTGAGCATCATGAGAAGTTGCAAGGGAGTGCGATGTTTGCGGCGCTCTTGAGTGAATTTTCTCGGTGGGATGCGGAGTTTGAATTGGCGATGATCGGGTATCGTCGCTCACTTGCCGTGTATCAAAGTTTGGCTTTTGGAAGCCTTCCGGATGGATATGAAATTTTCTCTTGACGGTGAGTGTACGCTCACCTATACTAAGGTCAAGATTCCTTAACCAATACTCTCTATGGAAATGCTTACTGAAAAACAGGAGGTTATGCTTGGTATCATTCGTGATTATCAGCAGGAGCATGGAGCGTCGCCGACGTTGCGCGAACTGCGCGAGGCACTTGGGGTCAGCTCTGATAATAGCGTCCTGAAACATCTGGATGCGTTGGAACAAAAAGGATTTATTTCGCGACGTGGTGATGGATCACGAAGTATTGAGCTGCTTGCAAGCCTCAAGCAGCGACTCGATACGCCGAGCGAGCATCGACTTCCACTGCTTGGTTTTATTCCGGCGGGGGGGCCTGTCGCGAGCGAGGAGTATGTGGAGAACTGGTACACCGTTGGCGAAGATATGGTGTATCGCATGAAAGATTCGTATCTGTTGCGAGTGGTCGGTGACTCCATGATCGACGGGGGCATTCATGAAGGTGATATGGTAGTGGTGTGCGGTTCACTGGTTCCAAAAGTTGGCGATATTGTCGTGGCGCTGGTTGATAAAGGAAATACGGTGAAACGTCTCATGCGTGACAAAAAAGGTGTTATGTATCTACAGCCGGAGAACACAGCCTACTCGCCAATCTATCCTAAACATCAGCTCGAGCTTCAGGGCGTGGTGACGGGGCTGATACGGTTGTATAAGAAGTAGAAAAATCAAAAGAAAAAATAGAAAATTATTTTGTTTTAAAAAATTACTTTTTTAACCCCTCTTTTTTATGAGCCTTCTTTTCCTTTTCCATAATTTGCAGAAACCAACGAGACTGGCGACTCCGCAGTTCACGCGGAGGAGCCTGAGTCAGGAGATTCTCAGCTTTCTCGTAGCGCCAGTGGCGGAGTCGGTCCGCAAACACGCACGTCAAACGACCACTGCCCGCCGTGAACGTCTCTCTCGTGATCCTGAGAGCTGTCATGCGCAGCTGTTCAAAGCGTGATGCCAAGGTTTTATGATCCTCGTGTCTCCCTGTCTAGAACTTCCCGGCTTTAAAATTTTTGGTTGTCGGAAAGAGTGAAGTTTGGTATGATGACTGTAGAAAGATCTTCGGCCGTGGCCACCATACCACAACTTGGCGGAGGGTTTTTCTTTTTTATGCAGGAAAAATTGAGATGAGAAATTTTTCTCCCGTACGCTTATCTTCCTTAATCTGGACATGAAATATTTCTTTATTTTTTGTTGATCCTGTAAATCGATGAAGCATTTCTGATGTCTTATGAGGATTTTCTTTCGACGCTGGATCATATTTTGAATTTTGAATAAGTTCCAATCCGCATACAAAATATTTTAATCGTCGCACTCGATCATTGTAGTGGAGATGATCTTCGATATGTTGCCAGAATAAGCCCAAAAATACTTTTTCTTTTCCAAAATAGACTGATCGAATGTAGGGTCTCCTTTTCGACTTACGTTTTATTGCTCGATAAAAAGCGAAGGCATTTTTGTATATCTCCTTGTAGCTTGTCCCTGAAAGTTTTGCCGATCTGGTTTGATAGTACTGCATTCTGAAATGCTATCCCTATTTTTTGTTTTATTCAAGCCTTTATCGTCAAATTTTTCTGTAATCTTTTTGTCAGGATTTCATTATAAAATTGTTATAACTGTTATCCCCTGAATATGCCCTTTTGCATCATTCCTTTTTCCGCTATAATCGGCAGGCTTTCGAGCTTGCTGGCTCAAAAAGTTTCGGTACAAATCTTAAAATTTAGGTCATATCTTACGTTTAGATGCAGCAGACCTTGTCAACTGCCGTCCTAGCTCAGTGGTAGAGCATCGGTATCGTAAACCGAGGGTCGTGGGTTCAAATCCCATGGACGGCTCCAGTTAATGGCATGCAATGGGAGCTTTATTATCGAGATATGCGCCATCTTCTCT